>NZ_JAFLNG010000264.1 GCF_017427025.1 Streptomyces sp. FH025 | reverse complement strand
CGACATCGGCACCCGCTTCTTCCTGGCCCACCTGCCGACCCCCGCCCCCGGCGACCGGGTGGTCGACCTCGGCTGCGGCAACGGCGTGGTCGGTACGGCCGCCGCGCTGGCCGGGCCGGGCGCCGAGCTGGTGTTCGTGGACGAGTCGCACCAGGCGGTGGCCTCCGCCGAGGAGACCTTCCGCACCAACCTGGGCCCGGACGCCCCGGCCGAGTTCCTGACCGCCGACGCGCTCGCCCCGGAGGTGTTCGCCCCGGGCTCGGTGGACCTGGTGCTCAACAACCCGCCGTTCCACTCCCACCAGGCCACCACCGACGCCACCGCCTGGCGGATGTTCACCGGCGCCCGGCGGGCGCTGCGGCCCGGCGGCGAGCTCTGGGTGGTCGGCAACCGCCACCTGGGCTACCACGTCAAGCTGCGCCGCCTCTTCGGCAACTGCCAACTCGTCGCCGGGAACCCCAAGTTCGTGGTGCTGCGGGCGGTCAAGCGCTGATCCGCCCCGGAGGCGCCTCCAAGGCCTCACTCGCAACTCCTTGCATGAATTTTCCGTCACGCGTATATTCATGCCACGACTAAGGAGGAACGTCATGGCTTTGCGAGTCGCCGTCGCAGGCGCGAGCGGGTACGCGGGCGGTGAGGTGCTGCGCCTGCTGCTCGGCCACCCGGAGGTGGAGATCGGGGCGCTGACCGGCGGCTCGAACGCGGGCACCAGACTGGGCGCGCTGCAGCCGCACCTGCTCCCGCTCGCCGACCGCGTCCTCGAACCCACCACCCCCGAGGTGCTGGCCGGCCACGACGTGGTGTTCCTCGCGCTGCCGCACGGCCAGTCCGCCGCCGTCGCCGAGGCCCTCGGCCAGGACGTCCTGGTGGTCGACTGCGGCGCCGACTTCCGGCTCAGGGCCGCCGCCGACTGGGAGCAGTTCTACGGCTCCGCGCACGCCGGCACCTGGCCCTACGGCCTGCCCGAACTCCCCGGCCACCGCGCCGCGCTGAAGGGCAGCAACCGGATCGCCGTCCCCGGCTGCTATCCGACGGCCGTCTCCCTGGCGCTCTTCCCGGCGTACGCGGCCGGGCTCGCCGAGCCGGAGGCCGTGGTGGTCGCCGCCTCCGGCACCTCCGGCGCCGGCAAGGCCGCCAAGCCCCACCTGCTGGGCAGCGAGGTCATGGGCAACGTCAGCGCGTACGGCGTCGGCGGCGTGCACCGGCACACCCCGGAGATGGTGCAGAACCTCACCCCGGTCGCGGGCGAGCCGGTGACCGTCTCCTTCACGCCCACCCTCGTCCCGATGCCGCGCGGCATCCTCGCCACCTGCTCCGCCAAGGCCAAGCCGGGCGTGACCGCCGAGAGCCTGCGCGCCGCCTACGCCGACGCGTTCGCGGACGAGCCGTTCGTCCACCTGCTGCCCGAGGGGCAGTGGCCGCAGACCAGCAGCGTCTACGGCGCCAACACCGCCCTGGTCCAGGTCGCCCTGGACGCGGCCGCCGGGCGGATCATCGCGATCAGCGCGATCGACAACCTGGTCAAGGGCACCGCGGGCGGCGCGGTGCAGAGCATGAACATCGCCCTGGGCCTGCCCGAGGAGCTGGGCCTTCCCGTGAACGGAGTCGCACCGTGACCAATCCGAAGATCGGCGTGACCGCCGCTCAGGGCTTCCGGGCCGCCGGAGTGACCGCCGGCATCAAGGCCTCCGGCACCCCGGACCTCGCCCTGGTGGTCAACGACGGCCCCTCGCTCGCCGCGGCCGGCGTCTTCACCGCCAACCGGGTCAAGGCCGCGCCGGTGCTCTGGTCCGAGCAGGTCCTCAAGGGCGGCCAGGTCTCCGCCGTCGTCCTCAACTCCGGTGGCGCCAACGCCTGCACCGGCCCGCTCGGCTTCCAGGACACCCACGCCACCGCGGAGAAGGTCGCCGAGGAGCTGAAGCTCAACGCCGGCGAGGTCGCCGTCGCCTCCACCGGCCTGATCGGGGTCCGGCTGCCGATGGACATCCTGCTGCCCGGCGTCGCCCTGGCCGCCGGGGAGCTCAGCGAGACCGGCGGCGAGGCCGCCGCGATCGCCATCAAGACCACCGACACCGTGCACAAGACCGCCCAGGTCACCAGCCCGGCCGGCTGGACGGTCGGCGGCATGGCCAAGGGCGCGGGCATGCTCGCCCCGAGCCTGGCCACCATGCTGGTCGTCCTCACCACCGACGCCGACGTGGACGCCGCCGGCCTGGACGCCGCGCTGCGCGGCGCCACCCGCACCACCTTCGACCGGATCGACTCCGACGGCTGCATGTCGACCAACGACACCGTGCTGCTGCTCGCCTCCGGCGCCACCGGTATCACCCCGGACCGGGCCGAGTTCGCCGAGGCCGTCCGCGCCGTGAGCGCCGACCTCGCCCGCCAGCTGATCGGCGACGCCGAGGGCGCCAGCAAGGACATCCGGATCGACGTCACCGGCGCCGCCACCGAGGACGAGGCCGTCGAGGTCGCCCGCACGATCAGCCGCAACAACCTGCTCAAGTGCGCCATCCACGGCGAGGACCCCAACTGGGGCCGGGTGCTGGCCGCGATCGGCACCACCGCCGCGGCCTTCGACCCGAACGCGCTCGACGTGGCCATCAACGGCGTCTGGGTCTGCAAGGACGGCGGCGTGGGCGAGGACCGCGAGCTGGTGGACATGAGCGGCCGTGAGGTCGTCATCACCGCGAACCTCAACGCCGGTACGGCGAGCGCCTCGCTGTGGACCAACGACCTCACCGCCGACTACGTCCACGAGAACAGCGCCTACTCCACCTGAGTTCGCCCGATCGGGTGACACCCGATCCGCTGGTCCGCGACATCCTCCCCCAGCCTCCGGCCGGGGGAGGGACCCCATCGACGAGGGAAACCCGTGCAGATCGCACCCAAGGGCGAACAGGCCCGCAACAACACCGCGTTGCCCAAGGCCATGACGCTGATCGAGGCGCTGCCGTGGCTGGAGCGCTTCCACGGCAAGACCGTCGTGATCAAGTTCGGCGGCAACGCCATGGTGGACGAGAGCCTCAAGGCGGCCTTCGCCCAGGACGTCGTCTTCCTCCGCTACGCCGGACTCCACCCCGTCGTGGTGCACGGCGGCGGCCCGCAGATCAGCGCCCAGCTGGACCGCCTCGGCCTGGAGTCCAACTTCACCAACGGCCTGCGGGTCACCACCCCCGAGACCATGGACGTGGTCCGGATGGTGCTGGCCGGCCAGGTGCAGCGCGAACTGGTCGGCCTGCTCAACGAGCACGGCCCCTTCGCCGTCGGCATGACCGGCGAGGACGCGCACACCATGACGGCCGTCAAGCGCTACGCGGTGGTGGACGGCGAGCAGGTCGACATCGGCCTGGTCGGGGACATCGTCAACATCGAGGCCGGCGCGGTCAAGGCGCTGATCGCCGACGGTCGCATCCCGGTGATCTCCTCGATCGCCCGCGGTGCCGACGGCCACGTCTACAACATCAACGCCGACACCGCCGCCTCCGCCCTCGCGGTCGCGCTCGGCGCCGAGATGCTGGTGGTGCTGACCGACGTCGAGGGCCTCTACAAGGACTGGCCGAACTCCGACGACGTGATCAGCCAGCTCGCCGCGAGTGAGCTGGAGGAGCTGCTGCCGGACCTGGCCTCCGGCATGCTCCCCAAGATGGAGGGCTGCCTGCGCGCCGTCCGCTCCGGCGTGGGCACCGCCCGCGTCCTGGACGGCCGGGTCCAGCACAGCCTGCTGCTGGAGATCTTCACCGACGAGGGCATCGGCACGATGGTCGTGCCGGACGACGAGACGACCGTGACCGGGGGACTGGCATGACGCACAACGAGCAGCTCACCGACCGGTGGCAGCACACCTTCACCGACAACTACGGCACCCCCCGCATCCCGCTGGTGCGGGGCGAGGGCGCCAAGCTGTGGGACGCGGACGGCAAGGAGTACACCGACCTGCTGGGCGGCATCGCCGTCAACGCCCTCGGCACCGCCCACCCGGCGGTGGTCGAGGCGGTCAGCCGGCAGATCGCCACCCTCGGCCACGTCTCCAACCTCTTCATGGCCGAGCCGACCATCGCCCTCGCCGAGCGGCTGCTGAAGCTGGACGGCCGGGAGGGCGGCCGGGTGTTCTTCTGCAACTCCGGCGCCGAGGCCAACGAGGCCGCGTTCAAGATCAGCCGGCGCACCGGCCGCACCCACCTGGTCGCCCTGGAGGGCGGCTTCCACGGCCGGACCATGGGCGCCCTCGCGCTCACCGGCCAGCCGGCCAAGCAGGACCCGTTCCGCCCGCTGCCCGGCGACGTCACCCACGTCCCGTTCGGCGACGTCGAGGCGCTGCGCGCGGCCGTCACCACCGAGACCGCCGCCGTCTTCCTGGAGCCGGTCCAGGGCGAGAACGGCGCGATCCCGCTGCCCGACGGCTACCTCCGGGCGGCCCGCGAGATCACCCGGGCCACCGGCACCCTGCTGGTCCTGGACGAGATCCAGACCGGCATCGGCCGCACCGGCCACTGGTTCGCCCACCAGGCCTTCGACGGCATCGAGCCGGACGTGGTCACCCTCGCCAAGGCGCTCGGCGGCGGCCTGCCGATGGGCGCGGTGCTGGCCTTCGGCGAGGCGGCCGAGCTGCTCACCCCGGGCCAGCACGGCACCACCTTCGGCGGCAACCCGGTGGCCGCCGCGGCCGGGCTCGCGGTGCTGGACACCATCGAGTCCGAGGGCCTGCTGGAGCACGCCCGCAAGCTGGGGGAGCGGCTGCGGCACGGTGTGGAGGCGATCGGCGACCCGCTGGTCTCGCACGTGCGCGGGGCCGGGCTGCTGCTCGGCATCGTGCTCACCGCGCCGGTCTCGGCGAAGATCCAGGCCGCCGCGCAGGAGGCGGGCTTCCTGGTCAACGCCGCCGTTCCGGACGCCGTACGGCTGGCTCCGCCGCTGGTGCTGACCGAGCAGGAGGCGGACGCCTTCCTCGCCGCGCTGCCGGGCATCCTCCGGACGGTGCGCGAGAGCGCCCCGGGCGATGCGAGTTGACGGTTGTCCGGGAGAATAATCACATGACCGTTTCCCACTCCGGCCCCTCCGCCACCGGCCCGACGCCGCAGGTCCCCCAGACCCGCACCGCGCGCCACCGGCGGATCGTGGACCTGCTCACCCGCCAGCCGGTGCGTTCGCAGAGCCAGCTCGCCAAGCTGCTCGCCGACGACGGACTCGTGGTCACCCAGGCCACCCTCTCCCGGGACCTGGACGAGCTGGGCGCGGTCAAGATCCGCAACCGGGACGGCGCGCTGATCTACGCCGTCCCGGCCGAGGGCGGTGACCGTACGCCGCGCGCGCCGATGGGGGAGTCGGCCAGCGAGGGCCGGATGGCCCGGCTGGCCGGCGAGCTCATGGTCTCCGCGACGGCCTCCGGCAACCTGGTGGTGCTGCGCACCCCGCCCGGGGCCGCGCAGTTCCTGGCCTCGGCGATCGACCAGGCCGAGGTGTTCGAGATCATCGGCACCATCGCCGGCGACGACACCGTGCTGCTGATCAGTCGCGACCCGGCCGGCGGCCAGGCGCTCGCCGACCACCTCATGCAACTCGCCCAGGCCAAGGCGCAGTAGCCCGCAGCAGCAGCGCGTACGACCCCGACGAACCCCGGCCGGTGGAGCTTCCACCGGCCGGGGTTTGTGTTTCATACGGCGTCGTGCATAATTATGCCCATCGCCGCAAACCTGTACGACCCCGTACGCGGAGCTGAAAGGAGAAAGCCGTGACCGAGCGCGTCATACTCGCCTACTCGGGAGGACTCGACACGTCCGTCTGCATCGGCTGGATCGCCGAGGAGACCGGCGCGGAGGTCATCGCCGTCGCCGTCGACGTCGGCCAGGGCGGCGAGGACCTCGACGTCATCCGTCAGCGCGCACTGGACTGCGGCGCCGTCGAGGCCGAGGTCGCCGACGCCCGGGACGAGTTCGCCGAGGAGTACTGCCTCCCCGCGATCAAGGCCAACGCGCTCTACCAGGGCCAGTACCCGCTGGTCTCCGCGCTCTCCCGGCCGGTCATCGTCAAGCACCTCGCCGCCGCCGCGAAGAAGCACGGCGCCACCACCGTCGCGCACGGCTGCACCGGCAAGGGCAACGACCAGGTCCGCTTCGAGGTCGGCATCAACTCCCTGGCCCCGGGCCTGAAGTGCATCGCCCCGGTGCGGGACTACGCGATGACCCGGGACAAGGCGATCGCCTTCGCCGAGGCCAAGGGCCTGCCGATCGCCACCACGAAGAAGTCCCCGTACTCGATCGACCAGAACGTCTTCGGCCGGGCCGTCGAGACCGGCTTCCTGGAGGACATCTGGAACGCCCCGATCGAGGACGTCTACGAGTACACCCAGGACCCGGCCGCCCCGCGCGAGGCCGACCGGGTGGTCATCACCTTCGACGCCGGCGTCCCGGTCGCCATCGACGGACGGAAGGTCACCGTCCTGGAGGCCGTCGAGGAGCTGAACCGGCGGGCCGGCGCCCAGGGCATCGGCCGGCTCGACATGGTCGAGGACCGGCTGGTCGGCATCAAGTCCCGGGAGATCTACGAGGCCCCCGGCGCGATCGCCCTGATCACCGCCCACCAGGCGCTGGAGAACGTCACCGTCGAGCGCGAACTCGCCCGGTACAAGCGGCAGGTGGAGCAGCGCTGGGCCGAACTCGTCTACGACGGCCTGTGGTTCTCCCCGCTCAAGCGCGCGCTGGACGGCTTCGTCGACGAGGCCAACCGGTACGTCTCCGGCGAGATCCGGATGGTGCTGCACGGCGGCCGGGCCGTGGTCGACGGCCGCAGGTCCGAGCAGTCGCTGTACGACTTCAACCTCGCCACCTACGACACCGGCGACACCTTCGACCAGTCGATGTCCAAGGGCTTCATCGAGATCTTCGGGATGTCCTCGAAGCTCGCCGCCCGCCGCGACCTCGCCTGACCGCCCGACCCCCCCTCCAACTCCCCTCCCGTACCCAGCACAAGGAGCCACGCGATGTCCGCCGAGCAGTCCTCCGACGTCCGCCTCTGGGGCGCGCGCTTCGCCGACGGCCCGTCCGAGGCGCTGGCCAAGCTCTCCGCTTCGGTCCACTTCGACTGGCGCCTCGCGCCCTACGACATCGCCGGCTCCAAGGCGCACGCCCGGGTGCTGCACAAGGCCGGCCTGCTGTCCGACGAGGAGCTGACCGCCATGCTGGCCGGCCTCGACCGGCTGCTCGCCGACGTCGAGGCGGGCACCTTCACCGGCACCGTCGCCGACGAGGACGTGCACACCGCCCTGGAGCGCGGCCTGCTGGAGCGCCTCGGCGCGGAACTCGGCGGAAAGCTGCGGGCCGGGCGCTCGCGCAACGACCAGATCGCCACCCTGTTCCGGATGTACCTGCGGGACCACGCGAAGATCATCGGCGGCCTGGTGCTCGACCTCCAGCACGCCCTGGTCGGCCTCGCCGAGGCGCACCCGGACACCGCGATGCCGGGCCGCACCCACCTCCAGCACGCCCAGCCGGTGCTCTTCGCCCACCACGTCCTCGCCCACGTGCAGGCCCTCGGCCGGGACGCCGAGCGGCTGCGCCAGTGGGACGCCCGCACCGCCGTGTCGCCGTACGGCTCCGGCGCGCTGGCCGGCTCCTCGCTCGGCCTCGACCCGCAGGCCGTCGCCGCCGAGCTCGGCTTCGAGGGCGGCTCGGTCGGCAACTCCATCGACGGCACGGCCTCGCGCGACTTCGTCGCCGAGTTCGCCTTCGTCACCGCGATGATCGGCATCAACCTCTCCCGGATCGCGGAGGAGGTGATCATCTGGAACACCAAGGAGTTCGGCTTCATCACGCTGCACGACGCCTTCTCCACCGGCTCCTCGATCATGCCGCAGAAGAAGAACCCGGACATCGCCGAGCTGGCCCGGGGCAAGTCCGGCCGGCTGATCGGCAACCTGACCGGCCTGCTGGCCACCCTCAAGGCGCTGCCGCTCGCCTACAACCGGGACCTCCAGGAGGACAAGGAGCCGGTCTTCGACTCCTGCGACACGCTGGAGGTGCTGCTGCCCGCGTTCACCGGGATGATGGCCACCCTCACCGTGCACCGGGAGCGGCTGGAGGAGCTGGCCCCGGCCGGCTTCTCGCTCGCCACCGACATCGCCGAGTGGCTGGTCAAGCAGGGCGTGCCGTTCCGGGTCGCGCACGAGGTGGCCGGAGCCTGCGTCAAGGTCTGCGAGGCCGAGGGCATCGAGCTGTCCGACCTGACGGACGCGCAGTTCGCCTCGATCTCCGAGCACCTGACCCCCGAGGTCCGGTCGGTGCTCAGCGTGCACGGCGCCGTCGCCTCCCGCAACGGGCGCGGCGGCACCGCCCCCTCGGCCGTCGCGGTCCAGCTCGCCGAGGTCAAGGCGGACCTGGCGCGGCAGCAGGAGTGGGCCCAGGGCTGATCCCCGGCCCCGCGGGGGAGGGGCGCGCCGGTCCGACCGGTGCGCCCCTCCCGCGTACGCGCCCCGACCGGGGCGTAACCGGCCCCGCCCGGGCCCGTCATGCACGGTGTGTGCACCCCCCTCTCACCCGTCCCCTCCGCCGAGGACGTCTACCTCGCCGAACACCGCCGCCGAGTGGTCCGTGAGACCGTCGCCGCGCTGCCCGGTCGCTGTCCGCAACTGATCGCCGCCCTCGCCGAGGATCCGCCGCCCACCTACCGAGAGCTCTCCGAGCGCCTCGGCATGCCGCGCGGCTCGATCGGCCCCACCCGCTCCCGCTGCCTGGCCTGCCTGCGGCTGCTCCTCCACGGGGAGCGCTACCCGTGACACCCGGTGACCGACCCCTCCCCGCCCGGGCGTGACTCTCGCCACGTCCGCCTCCCTGGAGGTTGAGAGAAGCTGACACCCGGGTAGAGCGCTGGCGAACATAGCTCTTGACGGTGGCGCGATCACTCGGATACTGAGCGTGAGCGCGCCACCCTCTGCGCGCCGGGCACGACGACTGGGGAGGCCCCTCCACATGGGCATGAGCGTGATCATCTCGGCCGCGGCGGCCGAGGACGCGGAGCAGATCCTCAAGCTCCAGTACCTGGGCTACCAGCCCGAGGCGGAGCTGTACGGCGACTGGGCGATCGAGCCCCTGACGCAGAGCCTGGAGAGCCTGCGCGCCGAACTGACCGAACAGCACGTCCTGGTCGCCCGGCTGGGCGACGAGGTGGTCGGCGCCGTCCGCGGCCACGTCGACGACGACGGCATCGGCCGGATAGGGCGTCTGGTGGTCCACCCCCGGATGCAACGGCACGGCCTGGGCGGCAGGCTGCTGGACGCCCTGGAGCGCCGGCTGGCCGAGGACGGCCGCCCGGTGTCCGCCTACCGCCTGTTCACCGGCCACCGCAGTCTGGGCAACCTGCGCCTGTACGCCCGCCAGGGCTACCGGCAGACCGGCGTCGAGCAGATCAGCAGCCGGCTGAGCTTCGTCCACCTGGAGAAGTCCGCCGAGACCCCGCTGGCCGCGACCGCCTGAGCCCCCGCCCGTACCGGCCCCGTACCGGGCCCCTCGGCGCCGCCACCATTCGGACGACCGGTGGCGGCGCCGAGTCGTATCACCGCTGGTGGCCGACGGGGCTGTCCGCAATGCGGACAGCCCTTCGAAACAATTGGGCGCAGCCCGGCGGATCTGTTTTACTGGCTCACATGACTTCGACGACCAACTGGACCCCCACCGGCACGCTGCCGGCAGGTGAGCGTGCCATGTGCCGTCGAATGTGTCACTGCTGAGGGCCATCGCCCCCGGCACCCCGTCGA
>NZ_JAFLNG010000263.1 GCF_017427025.1 Streptomyces sp. FH025 | reverse complement strand
GCGAGCCGGCGCACGGCCGGCCCCATGGGCGGGACGTTGGACATCGCCTGGCGTACCTCACGGTCGTACGGGAGCAGCACGAAGTGCCCGATCGGGCGCGTGCTGAGCGGGGGACCACTCAGGTTTAACGGTCACCGAGCGGAGTCCCAAACGGCGTGACGTACTACGGCGTGTAGTCAACGTGGTGCCGGAGATTCAAGCTGACGGAGCAATGATCATGAGATCCGATAGTCCGCGACCGGCCCGACCCGACCGGCGGCCCGCGCCGATCGGCTACTAGGGCCGGTCGTACCGTTCCGGACGGCTGTGACCAGTGCCACCCGCCCGCGGGGTTTGACGCGGTGGGAAAAGCGTCCGGCCCGCCCCCGCGCGATGGCGGGGGCGGGCCGGACGTGGAGATTCCGAGCGGTCAGATCGCCGGTCTGTCACTGAGGCGGTCGGCCGCCGAGGCGGTCAGCCGGCGACGGGCCGATCAGTTGTCGACCGGGCGGACCCGGATCCAGGTCTCCAGGTAGTTCGCGGACTCGTTCTCGACCTCGATGCTGGTGCCGGTCTTCGGGACCTTCACGCTGCTGTACGGGTTGTCCTTGGACCAGTACTCCTTCAGGTCCGAGAACTCGTCGACGCCCTTGGCCTTCGGGACGACCGTCTCGACGCCGTTCTTGTGCAGCGTCAGACCCGGGGTGCGACGCGAGCCGAAGGTCGAGTCGTAGCCCTGCATGCGCGGACGCAGCAGGGTGCCGTCCGACCACTTCAGCGGGGCCGGGTGCGAGTCGATCGGGAGGATCAGACCCTCGCCCGGGTGGTTGCTGACGTTGTTGTCGGTCTGCGACTCGTCCCAGTACCAGATCAGCAGACCGGGCTGGTACGGGTAGTGCTCGACCCAGTTCGGCTTGCTGGTGCTCCAACCGAAGTTGTACGGGCCGGTCTTCAGGGTCTGGTCGAAGGAGACGTACTGCCGGTTCTCCGCGATGTAGTACTGCGCGTAGTCCTTGGTGTACGTGCCGGTGAAGCGGGTGAAGCCGTCGGCCACCCAGCCGTTGTCACCGTTCTCGACGTCGTCGCTGAAGACCGTGGCGCCGTCGGCGGTCACGTTGATGTCGTCCAGCGCCAGACCGCGGTAGTGCAGGCCCGGGTCGGTGGTGTTGTGGAAGCGGACCTTGATCTGCTTGCCGGCGTAGGCGTCCAGCGGGAAGGACAGGTCGCCCCAGGTCGCGGCGAGGCCGGACAGGGCCGGGCGGCCGCCCTCGGTGGGCAGCGGCTGGCCGTTCCAGGTGCCGTTCAGGACGGTCCAGTTCTTGCCGCCGTCGGTGGAGACCTCGCCGAAGGCGAAGTCGAAGTCCTGCTCCAGCTCGTACCAGGCCTTGGCGTTCAGGCTGGCCTTGGTCTTGCCGGTCAGGTCGACGTCGCGGGTGAGCGTGACGTTCAGGTTGTCGGCGCTGCCGCTCCACCACTCGTACTTGCCGGCGAACGGCTTGTTGATGTCGGTGGTGATGCTCTTCTTCGGCAGGTCGACGATCAGGCCCTGCGGGAGCTTGCTGTTGTACTCCGCCGGGCCGATGTGGTGGGTCGACTCCTTGCCGGCCGCGGCGCGGTCGGCCTTCAGCCAGCCGAGCTTGAACTTGCTCCAGGCGTCGAGGTCGTTCGGCATGTCGCCGATGGTGTCCTTGCCCTCGCCGAGCCAGGAGCCGGAGGACATCAGCGACCAGAAGCCGACCGAGTTGTCGATGCCCTTGCCCGCGGTGTCGTAGAGGTCCGGCAGACCGAGGTCGTGGCCGTACTCGTGGGCGAAGACGCCGAGGCCGCCGTTCTCCGGCTGCATCGTGTAGTCGCCGATCCAGAGGCCGCTGTCACCGACCTGGACGCCGCCGAGCTTGTTGCCCTCGGGGCCGGCCTGGCCCTGCAGGTTGCCGTAGACGTACGAGCGGTGCGCCCACAGGGCCTTGCTGCCCTGCTTGCCGCCACCGGCCGACTTGTCCTCGCCGGCGTGCACGATCTGGAAGTGGTCGATGTACCCGTCGGGCTGGTTGAAGTTCCCGTCGTGGTGCGAGCCGTAGCGGTCCCACTGGTCGTACTGGGCCAGGGTCGCCTTGATCTGCTCGGGGGTCTGACCCTTCGCCAGCTGGTCCTTGTACCAGATGTCGACGGCGTCGCGGATCAGGTCCTGGGCGCTGCCGCAGACGTTGGAGCCGCAGTAGTCCGAGCCGTACCGGGCCTCGTTCCACGGCACCCGGACCCAGTCCGAGACCACGCCGTCGACCGAGTAGCGGCCCGAGGACTGCTTCTCGTAGAAGGTCTTCAGCGAGGGCTTGTCCTTGGAGAAGTACAGGTCCTGGAAGTGCTGCTGGTTGTAGTCGGCCTGCCAGGCGGTCGAGTTGTTGCTGGCGCGGTCCGGCTGCTCGATCTCGTTGTGCTTCGGGCCGGGCTCACCACCGAACTTGATCTTGCCGTCGGGCGTCTTGGTGGTGTTGTCCACCTGGTCGCCGAAGTCGACCAGGATGGTGAAGATCTTGTCCGTGCGCTCGCGGGCGAGCTCCACGTACTTGTCCTTGCCCAGCTTCACGCTGGTGCTGCCGTTGTGCTGCTCGACCTTGGCGGTGCCGGCGAGGAGCTGCTCGGTGGCGGCCTTCTGCTCGGCCTCGACCTTGGCGGTCAGCGGACCCGGGATGTTGTGCTCGGTGTTGGACTGGACGGCGTCGGCGGGGTCCCGGGGGACCGGCGCCGAGCCGGCCGCGACGGCGCTGCTCGGGAAGAGACCCGCGCCGAGCGTGACTATGACCGCTGCGGCCGTCGCGGCCGCAGCGGTTCTCCTGGTGTTCTTCAACGTTGTGACGTCCTCCCCGACCGGGGCCAGCTCTTGGCCAAAGCCCGGCAAACCAAAATGAAAGACAGGTGGACGTCATTTGATACAAGCGTGCACGGAAAAGATAGACCTTGACCATGACATGGTCACGGCGCTATCCTCCCCGACTCCCCATCAACTGACCAAGTGTCAACCGTATGTCGGTTAAACATTGCTGAGAAGTCGGACGCACCCGCACCAAGCGGCCGGGGGGCCGTTCACCCCGGACCGGCCGGGGGAGGGGGCGGCCGGCCGCGAACGCACCGAGCCCCCGGCGCGAACGCCGGGGGCTCGGTGGCTGTGAAGTTGTCTGTTAAAAGTTGGTCTACTTCGTGAGGTCCGGACCGGACGAGGCGACCGCAGCCGGGGTGTCCGCGACGGCCGTCTTCTCCTCGCCGCGGAAGGTGAACTTGGCCTCCTTGCCCTCACCCTCCACGTCGACGACCACGATGTGACCGGCCCGCAGCTCGCCGAAGAGGATCTTCTCGGAGAGGTGGTCCTCGATCTCGCGCTGGATGGTGCGGCGCAGCGGACGGGCACCCAGGATCGGGTCGTAGCCGCGCTTGGCCAGCAGCTTCTTGGCCTCGACGCTGAGCTCCAGGCCCATGTCCTTGTCCTTGAGCCGCTCGTCCACCTTGGCGATCATCAGGTCGACGATCTGGATGATGTCGTCCTCGGACAGCTGGTGGAACACCACGATGTCGTCGACACGGTTCAGGAACTCGGGGCGGAAGTGCTGCTTGAGCTCCTCGCCGACCTTCGCCTTCATCCGCTCGTACCCGGTCTGGGTGTCACCCGTGGCCGCGAAGCCCAGGTTGAAGCCCTTGGAGATGTCCCGGGTGCCGAGGTTGGTCGTCATGATGATGACGGTGTTCTTGAAGTCGACCACGCGGCCCTGGGAGTCGGTCAGGCGACCGTCCTCCAGGATCTGCAGCAGCGAGTTGAAGATGTCCGGGTGGGCCTTCTCGACCTCGTCGAAGAGGACGACCGAGAACGGCTTGCGGCGGACCTTCTCGGTCAGCTGGCCGCCCTCCTCGTAGCCCACGTATCCGGGCGGGGAGCCGAACAGCCGGGAGACGGTGTGCTTCTCGGAGAACTCGGACATGTCGAGCGCGATCAGCGCGTCCTCGTCGCCGAAGAGGAACTCGGCGAGCGTCTTGGACAGCTCGGTCTTACCGACGCCGGACGGGCCGGCGAAGATGAACGAACCGCCGGGGCGCTTCGGGTCCTTGAGGCCCGCACGGGTGCGCCGGATGGCCTGGGAGAGCGCCTTGATGGCGTCCTTCTGGCCGATGACGCGCTTGTGCAGCTCGTCCTCCATGCGGAGCAGACGGGACGTCTCCTCCTCGGTCAGCTTGAAGACCGGGATGCCGGTGGCGGTGGCCAGGACCTCGGCGATGAGCTCCTCGTTGACCTCCGCGACGACGTCCATGTCGCCGGCCTTCCACTCCTTCTCGCGCTTGGCCTTGGCCTGGAGGAGCTGCTTCTCGTCGTCGCGCAGGGACGCGGCCTTCTCGAAGTCCTGCGCGTCGATCGCGCTCTCCTTCTCGCGGCGCACGTCGGCGATCTTCTCGTCGAACTCGCGCAGGTCCGGCGGCGCGGTCATCCGGCGGATGCGCATCCTGGAGCCGGCCTCGTCGATCAGGTCGATGGCCTTGTCCGGCAGGAAGCGGTCCGAGATGTACCGGTCGGCCAGGGTGGCGGCGGCGACCAGGGCGGCGTCCGTGATGGAGACCCGGTGGTGGGCCTCGTAGCGGTCGCGCAGACCCTTGAGGATCTCGATGGTGTGCGGCAGCGAGGGCTCCGCGACCTGGATCGGCTGGAAGCGGCGCTCCAGCGCGGCGTCCTTCTCCAGGTGCTTGCGGTACTCGTCCAGGGTGGTGGCACCGATGGTCTGCAGCTCGCCGCGGGCCAGCATCGGCTTGAGGATGCTGGCGGCGTCGATGGCACCCTCGGCGGCGCCCGCGCCGACCAGGGTGTGCAGCTCGTCGATGAACAGGATGATGTCGCCGCGGGTGCGGATCTCCTTGAGCACCTTCTTCAGGCGCTCCTCGAAGTCACCGCGGTAGCGCGAGCCGGCCACCAGGGCGCCCAGGTCCAGCGTGTAGAGCTGCTTGTCCTTGAGCGTCTCCGGGACCTCGCCCTTGACGATCGCCTGGGCCAGGCCCTCGACCACGGCGGTCTTGCCGACGCCGGGCTCACCGATCAGGACCGGGTTGTTCTTGGTGCGGCGGGACAGCACCTGCATGACCCGCTCGATCTCCTTCTCGCGCCCGATGACCGGGTCGAGCTTGGCCTCGCGGGCGGCCTGGGTGAGGTTGCGGCCGAACTGGTCCAGGACCAGCGAGGTCGACGGGGTGCCCTCGGCGGGCCCGCCGGCCGTGGCCGACTCCTTGCCGCCACCGGTCTGGTAGCCGGACAGCAGCTGGATGACCTGCTGGCGCACCCGGTTGAGGTCGGCACCCAGCTTCACCAGGACCTGGGCGGCGACGCCCTCGCCCTCGCGGATCAGGCCGAGCAGGATGTGCTCGGTGCCGATGTAGTTGTGGCCGAGCTGCAGGGCCTCCCGGAGCGACAGCTCCAGGACCTTCTTCGCCCGGGGGGTGAAGGGAATGTGACCGGACGGGGCCTGCTGGCCCTGGCCGATGATCTCCTCAACCTGCTGGCGAACGGCCTCAAGAGAAATCCCGAGGCTCTCCAGGGCCTTGGCGGCGACGCCCTCGCCCTCGTGGATCAGACCCAGGAGGATGTGCTCGGTGCCGATGTAGTTGTGGTTGAGCATCCGGGCTTCTTCCTGAGCCAGGACGACAACCCGCCGCGCGCGGTCGGTGAACCTCTCGAACATCGTTTATCGCTCCTCAGAGCGGTCGGGCAGTTCGGGGTCCGTCCCCGCCCTGTCCTTCCGCATGCTAGTCCCGCTCAGCGGCGCGGCCCACGGATTCACTCCCCGGTACGGGAGCGAGATGCTGCGCGACCAGCCGACACCAATCCCAACCTGATGCTGGGAATCGGTGTTCCCACAGGTGGGCCGGATGCACCGGAATCCGCTACGCCATCGGCGAACAAGAGCCGCCGGGGCGGAGCCGGACCCTCTCCGGCCGGTCGCACATACTGCCCCTGGACGGGTCGAAGGACCCGTCCACCTGCATTCATACCCGGTATCGGGGCCGTTCTCGCGCAGTTTCCGCGGTGGCGGTGTTCGCCTGGCGAGAAGTCGGGCCGCGGTGATGGTGGTTCGACGGCGGGCGGGACGGTCGGTACGCCATCCCGGTGGTGTCCGCGTTACCGCTTCGCCCCTACAGCGTCGCACGGCTCCTGTTTGTTCCGCCGCCCGAGCTCGCGGCCCGAGCTCGCGGCCCGAGCCCGCCGCCCGAGCCCGCCGCCCCGGAGGCCCCGGGCGCGGTGGTGGCCGGAGGTGTCCGGGCGCGCGCCGCGGGGCGCGGAGGAGGCTCCTCCGCGCCCCGCGCGTGTGTCGTCGGCGCCGTGCACGACAACCGGGGCCCCGCACCCGCCCCGGCAGGCCCGGCGGTGCCGGGGTCAGGACGCGTTGGCGTCCTCGTAGGCCTGGCGGACGCCGCTGGGCACCCGGCCGCGGTCGTTGACCTCCATGCCCTGCTCCTTGGCCCACGCGCGGATCTTCGCGGTGTCCGGCGAGCTGTTGGACGGACGCGCCGCCGCACCACGGCCCGGACGCCGGGAGCCGGCGAGCCGGCCGCTCTGCTTGCGGCCCTTCTCCACGTACGGCGCCAGCAGGCCGCGGAGCTTGTCCGCGTTGGCGCTCTTCAGGTCGATCTCGTAGGCAACGCCGTCGAGCGCGAACGTGACCGTCTCGTCCGCCGAACCGCCCTCGAGATCGTCTTCAAGAATGACCTGCACCCTCTGTGCCACGGGCTTCCCTTTCCGCTAAACGACCCATTGCCTAAGGAAAGGAAAGCGCCTTTCTCCGGAAAACACAAACCCTTGACCGCTGCGGAGCCGCTCAGAGGTGCAGCAGCATGCGCGAGTTGCCCAGTGTGTTGGGCTTCACCCGCTCCAGGTCGAGGAACTCCGCGACACCTTCATCGTACGAGCGGAGGAGTTCTTCATAGACATCCGTAGCGATCGCCGCCGGGTCTGTCGTACCATCATCGGTTTCCTGAAGCTCACCGATCTCGACGAAACCGTGTTTCGCGAAGAACGGAACCTCGAACGTCAAGCAGAAAATCCGACGGACGCCGAGCCAGCGGGCCGTCTGGAGCAGCTTCTCCAGCAGCACGTGCCCGATCCCGAAGCCGCGGCAGGACGGATCCACCGCGAGCGTCCGGACCTCGGCCAGGTCCTCCCACATCACGTGCAGGGCGCCGCAGGCCACCACCACGCCGTTGTCGTCGCGTTCCGCGACCCAGAACTCCTGGACGGATTCGAACAGTGTGACAGTGGGCTTGTCCAGAAGAATGCCGTCGCGCGAGTATGTGTCGATGAGCCCGCGTACGGCCCGTACGTCCGTGGTCCGCGCCCGGCGGATGGTGACCTCCATGCCCGGGACGTTATCGCGTCGTCCCCGGTGCGGTCTCCCCGGTATCCGGTCCGTCCTCCCCGGAATCCGCGGGGGGCGGATCGGACGGGAACAGAGCGGCGACCCGCAAGGCGTCCCGGAGGGCCTCGCGTTGCTCCGGGGACATCAGGCCGAAGAAGTGCACCAGGGCCGCCGCCGGATTGTCACTGGTGGCCCATGCGTCGTTCATCAGTGCCGCCGTGTACGCCTCGCGCGAGGAGACCGGTTCATATCGATAGGCCCGGCCGGCCCGCTCACGGCGCAGCCAGCCCTTTCTGTGCAGCTTGTCCAGGACGGTCATCACCGTGGTGTACGCGATTTCGCGTTCCGACTGCAGATCCAGGAGAACCTCGCGAACCGTCACCGGTCGGTTCCACCGCCACACCCGGGTCATGATGGCGTTCTCAAGTTCGCCGAGTTGCCGGACCATAGTGCGGCCAGGATAGGGAGTGAATGGGGCAAATCTTGTGAAGTGCGCCAAACCGGCGCGCCGCCACCCCCGGGAATCGGGAATGGCGGCGCGCCGGTCGTTCCAGTCGTTCTGGAGGCGGCTGACGGCGTCAGTCGCGGGTCCGCACGCGGGTGCCCGGAAGGGCCCCGGGGATCAGTCGATGTCTTCCTTGGCCTTCTGGGCCCCGCCCTGGCTGCGGATGATGGCCCGCACCAGGAATCCGAAGCCGATCGCCATGACCAGCGGCGGCACGATCGCGCTGACGTAGTCCATCAGGTCACTCCTCCTCGGTCTTCTCCGCCGACGCGGCGGAAGCCTTCGGCTCCGGCTTCACCAGCGGGAAGAGCACGGTCTCCCGGATGTTCTTGCCGGTCAGCAGCATGATCAGGCGGTCCACGCCGAGGCCGAGGCCACCGGTCGGGGGCATCGCGTACTCCAGGGCGCGCAGGAAGTCCTCGTCCACCTGCATCGCCTCGACGTCGCCGCCGGCCGCCAGCAGGGACTGCGCGGTCAGGCGGGCGCGCTGCTCGACCGGGTCGACCAGCTCGGAGTAGGCGGTGCCGATCTCGGTACCGAAGATCACCAGGTCCCACTTCTCGGCCACGCCCGGGATCGAGCGGTGCTGGCGGGTCAGCGGGGAGACCTCGGTCGGGTAGTCCTTGAGGAAGGTCGGCCGGACGGCGTTCTCCTCCAGCAGGCGCTCGATCATCTCCAGCACGATCTGGCCGTGGCCCCACTCCTTCTCGAAGGGGATGCCGTGCTCGGCGGCCAGCTTGCGCAGCTCCTCGACCGTGGTCTCCGGGGTGACCTCGACGCCCAGGCGGGCCGAGATGCCCGGGTAGACGCTGATCTCCTCCCACGGCTCGGCCAGGTCGATCTCGTGCTCCACGCCGTGCGCGTCCACGCCCCTGATCACCGTGGTGCCCAGGGCGTCCCGGGCGGCGTTGACGATCGTCTCGCGGATCAGCTCGGCCTGGGTGTCGTAGTCGCCGTAGGCCTCGTACGACTCCAGCGAGGTGAACTCCGGGTTGTGGGTGGAGTCCGCGCCCTCGTTGCGGAAGTTGCGGTTGATCTCGAAGACCTTCTCGGCGCCGCCGACCACCAGCCGCTTGAGGTACAGCTCGGGGGCGATGCGCATGTAGAGGTCGATGTCGTACGCGTTGATGTGCGTCTTGAACGGACGCGCGTTGGCGCCGCCGTGCACCGGCTGCAGCATCGGGGTCTCGACCTCGATGTAGCCGCGGTCCTCGTAGGTGCGGCGGATCGAGCGGACGACCTTGCTGCGCAGGTGCAGGATCTCGCGGGCCTCGGGGTTCACGATCAGGTCGACGTAGCGCTGGCGGACCCGGGCCTCCGGGTCGGTCAGGCCCTTGTGCTTGTCCGGCAGCGGACGCAGGCACTTGGCGGTGAGCTCCCAGCGGTCCACCATCACCGACAGCTCGCCGCGCTTGGAGGTGATCACCTCGCCCTCGACGCCGACCTGGTCGCCGAGGTCGATGTCGGACTTCCAGGCGGCCAGCCGCTCGGCGCCCAGCTTGTCCAGGGAGAGCATCACCTGGAGGTCGCCGGTGCCGTCGCGCAGGGTGGCGAAGCAGAGCTTGCCGCCGGTGCGGGAGAGGATCACCCGGCCGGTGATGCCGGCGCGCTCACCGGTCGCGGTGTCGGGCTCCAGGTCCGGGTGCTTGGCACGCAGGTCCGCGATGGTGCTGGTACGGGGGAATCCGACCGGGTACGGGTCGATGCCGGCAGCCCGGAGCCGGTCCAGCTTCTCGCGCCGGACGCGCATCTGCTCGGGAAGGTCGTCGGTCGCGGGAACAAGGCTCTGATCGGTCACCCCACAAGGGTAGCCAGCCACACACGGTGCTCCGCGACAGGATTACCGAGGGGAGACCGCGACCGCGGTCTCCCCTCGTGTTCCGGCG
>NZ_JAFLNG010000262.1 GCF_017427025.1 Streptomyces sp. FH025 | reverse complement strand
GGTGACCCGGCTGCCCTAGCCCAGCAGCCGCGACCAGAACCGGGCCCAGCGTCCGCGCGGCCGGGTGGGCTCGGGCACCGGGGAGGCCTGGGAAGCCGAGGAGGCCGGGGAAGCCGGGGGCGCGGGCGCCACGGCCGGCTCGGCGTGCGCCGGGTAGCCGGGGGCGTGCTGCCAGTGCTGGTCGGCGGAGGCCACCCGGCCCTCGCGCATGATCCGGACGGTGTGGCCGCCACACCCCGGGCAGGTCGGCTTGAGCAGCGGGGACGGTACCCGGACGCCGTTGGCGTGGTACTCGAACACGACGTGGCCGTCCTTGGACACGTGGTGCTCGATGTCGTACGCCTGCTCCCACCCGTACCCGCAGCGCAGGCAGGCGAAGGAGTAGGCCTCCCGTACGACCTCGACGGGAGTGTGCGGCCGCGCGGCCAGGCCGGGGACGCTCAGTGCGTTGCCACTGCGGGGGCTACCGATCGTGTCACTCATAGCCGTCTCCCAGTGCCCGTCGGACGCTCGCCCGGCTGGGTCTTTCCATTCCAGGAAATGCCCGGACCGCCCCGACCGACGCCCTTCTTGTGAAGACTTGGATGCGGGTTGGGAAGTCCTATACGAAGGGCCTCCCGAGCTTCGGGAACCACGACCGAATCTTCAGCTCAGCGGGTGTTTACCGGGGCCTTCTCTCCACGGTACGACTCCCCGGGCGCCTCGCAACCCCCGGAATTCACCCCTTTTTCAGGGCCTCGGCAGAGCCGTCCCGCTTGGCCGCCACGACCGCGTCGAAGACCTCCCGCTTGGGCACGGAGAGCTCCGCCGCGACCGCGGCGATCGCCTCCTTGCGGCGCTCCCCGGCCTCCTCCCGGACGGCCACCAGCCGGGCCAGCTCGCCCGGGGTCAGTGCCTCGGGCGCGGCCGGCGGGGCGCCCGCGACCACCACCGTGATCTCGCCCTTGACCCCCTCCGCCGCCCAGGCCGCCAGCTCGCCGATCGGCCCGCGCTTGACCTCCTCGTAGGTCTTGGTGAGCTCGCGGCACACGGCCGCGGGCCGCTCCGGCCCGAACGCCTCGGCCATCGCGGCCAGCGCCTCGGCGATCCGGTGCGGCGCCTCGAAGAAGACCATGGTGCGCGGCTCGGCCGCGATCGAGGCGAGCTGCCGGGCCCGGTCGCCGGTCTTGCGCGGCAGGAAGCCCTCGAAGGTGAAGCGGTCGACCGGCAGGCCGGACAGCGCGAGCGCGGTCAGCACGGCGGACGGCCCGGGCACCGCGGTGACCTTGACGTCCGCCTCGACGGCCGCCGCCACCAGCCGGTAGCCGGGGTCGGAGACGGAGGGCATCCCGGCGTCGGTGACCAGCAGCACCCGGGCGCCGCCGAGCAGCGCCTCGACCAGTTCGGGGGTGCGGGCGACCTCGTTGCCCTCGAAGTAGGACACCACCCGCCCGGCCGGGGTCACCCCGAGCGCCTGGGTGAGCCGGCGCAGCCGCCGGGTGTCCTCGGCCGCGATGACGTCGGCCGTGGCCAGTTCGGTGAGCAGCCGGGGCGGGGCGTCCGAGACGTCGCCGATGGGGGTGCCTGCGAGAACGAGTACTCCTGTCACGGCCCCCATCCTTCCAGTTGTCGGCCGCGGGGGCTTTTGGTGACGATTCGGTCAGCTTCCGAGGGAGCGGTCACACGTGCGAACACCGCCCCTACGATGTGGCGGATGAACGGCGACACGGCGGCGCAGACGCCCACTGGTACAGACCACTCCGCACACGGCGGCGTCGATCTGCCGTCCCCCCGCTCACCGCGGTCCGCGGACGGACGGCCCACGAGCTGGCGGGACCGCCTGGCCGGGTACGGCTACCGCCCCCGCCCGGAGGCCACGCTCACCGAGCGCCTGGTGCCGCCGATGCCGGACGGCCCCGGGGTGACGAAGCCGGACGTGCCGCAGTCGCCGCTGCTGCTGCGCCTGGGCGTGTCCCTGCCGCAGGGCCTCTGGTACTTCCTGTGCCGCTGGTCCGGCTGGCTGGGCCCGATCGCGGTGGCGGTGTTCGCCGGGCTGCTGCGGTTCACGAACCTCGGGCAGCCGCACGCGATCATCTTCGACGAGACGTACTACGCCAAGGACGCCTACGCGCTCTGGCACGGCGGCTACGAGATCAACTGGCCGGAGGACGCCAACACGACGATCATGACGCCGGGCGCGGCCGTGCCGTACCGCGCGACGCCCTCGTACGTGGTGCACCCGCCTGTGGGCAAGTGGATCATCGGCGCGGGCGAGCAGCTGTTCGGCATGAACCCCTTCGGCTGGCGGTTCGCGGTGGCCCTGCTCGGCACCCTGTCGGTGCTGATGCTGGCCCGGATCGCCCGCCGGATGTTCCGCTCGACCCTGCTGGGCTGCGTGGCGGGCCTGCTGCTCTCGGTGGACGGCCTGCACCTGGTGCTCAGCCGCGCCGCGCTGCTCGACCTCGTGGTGATGTTCTGGATCCTCGCCGCCTTCGGCTTCCTGCTGCTGGACCGCGACCGCACCCGGGCCCGCCTCGCGGCGAAGCTCGAGGGAGTGGCGGACCCCCGACTCGCCCAGCGGCTCAACCTGGGCTGGCGCCCGTACCGGATCGCGGCCGGCGTCTGCGTCGGCCTGACCTGCGCCACCAAGTGGAGCGGCCTGTACGTGGCGGCGGCCTTCGGCATCCTGACCGTGCTGTGGGACGTCGGCGCCCGCCGGCTGGCCGGCGCCCCGCGCCCGTACCTGGCGGTGCTCGCCCGGGACGTGGTGCCGGCCTTCGTGTCGATCGTCGTGGTCTCGGTGGCCGTGTACCTGGCCTCCTGGTGGGGCTGGTTCGCCAGCAGCACCGCGCCCGGCCAGGGCGGCTGGGGCCGGGACTGGGCGGTCGGCCGCTCCACCGACTACCCGTGGATACCCGAGGCCCTGCGCGCCCTGTGGCACTACCACTCGACGGTCTACGAGTTCCACACCCACCTGAGCGACCCGCACACCTACCAGTCCAACCCGTGGTCCTGGCTGGTGCTGGGCCGCCCGGTCTCCTTCTACTACGAGTCCCCCAAGCTGGGCCAGGACGGCTGCACCGCCGCCGACTGCGCCCGCGAGGTGCTGGGCATCGGCACCCCGCTGCTGTGGTGGACGGCCGTGCTGGCACTGGTCTACTGCCTGTGGCGCTGGGTGCTGCGCCGGGACTGGCGGGCCGGCGCCCTGCTGTGCGGCCTGGCCGCTGGCTACCTGCCGTGGTTCGCCTACCAGCAGCGGACGATCTTCCTCTTCTACGCGGTGGTCTTCGTCCCGTTCCTGGTGCTCGCCGTGACGATGCTGATCGGCGCGCTGATCGGGCCGGCCGGCGCCACCCGGGAGCGCCGGATCATCGGCTCGGCGGTGGCCGGCCTGCTGGTGCTGATGATCGTCTGGAACTTCCTCTACTTCTTCCCGCTGTTCACCGGGCAGACCATCCCGCTGGAGGACTGGCGCCGCCGGATGTGGTTCAACACCTGGATCTGACCCCCTGCTGCCCCGCACGTACCGGCTTCCCCCGAACCGTCCGTACGCGGTCCACAGCACGTACCAGATCCGTCACAAGTCCCGAGCCTTTCGTCGGCGCACCGATCGGCCCTGCCTAGGGTGGGGGGCGTACCGCGTTTCCGGCCCCGGCCGGTTGCGCCCGGCCGCGAGACCCCTGGGGGACCTGCACCATGCGCAGTGGCGCGAAGATCGGCATCATCACCGGCGTGTCCGTCGCCGTCCTTGCGGGCGGCGGCTACGGGGCGTACAGCCTGATGGGCGGCTCGGACTCCGGATCGTCCGAGAAGAAGCCCCGGACGGTGGTCGCCGACCCGCCCTCTGCCGAGCAGGCGGCGAGCGGCGCGAAGGACTTCCTGGCCGCCTGGGCGTCCGGCGACATCGCCAAGGCGGCCTCGCTGACCGACGACCCGGCCGCGGCCACCACCGCGCTGACCGCCTTCAAGGACCAGGTCAAGCCGAGCGCGCTGACCCTCACCCCGGCCGGGCCGACCACCCAGCAGGCCTTCGCCTCCGCCACCGGCACCCCGACCCCGGCCAAGCCCACCGCCGCGGCCTCCGCGAACCCGTCCGCGAGCGGCACCCCGGGGGCCGGCGACTCGCCGTCCGCCTCCGCCACGCCCGGGCCCACCGGCACGCTGATGGGTTTCAAGGCGCGCGCCGAGTTCGAGGGCACCAGCCGGGTCTGGGACTACAACGGCTTCCTGGGCGTCGTGAAGATGAGCGACAACACCCCGGCCGTGCACTGGGCGCCGTCGGTGATCCACCCCCACCTGTCCGGCAACGAGACCATCGCCACCCAGCAGGTCTTCGCCCCGCCGTCCACCGTGGTGGACCGCAACGGCAAGCCGCTGCAGGGCGCCTCGCTCACCCAGGCGCTGATGAGCACCCTGCAGGACAACGCCCACAAGCTGCTGCCGCCGGACCCGAACAAGGACCAGGACGCGGGCAGCGCGGTGGTGATCAACGACCCGGCCGGCAAGACCGCCCCGGACAAGCTGTTCACCATCGTCGAGCCGAAGCCCGGCAAGCCGTTCAAGGTGACGCTCGACAACACCCTCCAGGCCGCCGCCGAGAAGGCGATGACCGACCTGGGCGGCAAGTCCGGCTCCATCGTCGCGATCGAGCCCAGCACCGGGAATGTGCTGGCCTTCGCCAACGCGCCCTCCAGCGGCCAGAACCGGGCCTTCACCGGGCTGCTCGCACCGGGCTCGACGATGAAGATCCTCACCTCGGCGGCGCTGCTGGAGGCCGGGGTCAACCCGGACACCGTGGTGGCCTGCCCGGAGAAGAGCAGCAACCCGGTGGCGATCCCGAACGACTTCCCGGGCGCCTTCCCGAACAACACCCTCCAGCAGGACTTCATGGTGTCCTGCAACACGGCCTTCATCAACCAGGGCCTGACCAGCCTCAAGCCCGACACGCTGTCCAGCACCGCCAAGGACGTCTTCGGCATCGGCATGGAGTGGAAGACCGGTCTGCCGAACGCCGACGGCAAGGTGCCGCTGGCGCCGGGCAGCAAGGACGAGCAGGCCATGAACTACATCGGCCAGGGCAAGGTCCAGATGAACCCGCTGGCCATCGCCTCGATCACCGCGACCGTCCAGAGCGGCGCGTTCAAGCAGCCGATCCTGGTGCCGGGCCTGCCGCAGCAGCCGGCGGCCCGCCAGATCTCGCCGGACGTCGCCGCCAAGCTGCGCGCGATGATGAACGCCACCGCCACCGGCGGCACGGCCAAGGACGTGATGGCCGGGATCACCGACAACGCGGGCGCCAAGACCGGCTCCGCCGAGGTCGCCGGGGCGACCACCACCAACAGCTGGTTCACCGCCTTCCGCGGCAACCTCGCGGTCGCGGCCGAGGTCCAGGGCGGCGGCCACGGCGTGGACGCGGCCGGCCCCGCGGTCGCCTCGCTCCTCAAGGCGGCCGGCGGCCGGTGAGTCCCGTACGGCACCGGCCCGCCCCGAGTCGAAGGGCGCGCCGGTGCCGAAAGGGAGAAGCGAGGGAGCGACGGAGGAGCGACGGAGCGCCGACCGTCGGCACCGGATCGGAGCGCCCGGAGGCGAGCGGGCGAGTCGCAGCGCCCGCTCTCAGCCTCGTGGCCGGGCGGGCTCCGGCGCGTCCGGCACCGGAATCAGCTCCTCGGCAGGGCGGGCTCCGGTGCGTCCGGCACCGGGCGGGGCGGTTTCGGGCGGCGGCTGCTCCAGCGCCGGGCCGCCAGCCGGGGCCAGATCATCAGGACCGCCGGCAGCGCCAGGTACCCGAACCGCCCGGCCGGGGCGAGCATGAAGGCGATCGCGAGCCCCGCCGCCAGCAGGTCGGCGGCGGCGATCGCGGAGACCGGCGGCCGGGCCAGCAGCCAGATCGCCACCCCGATCAGGGCCACGGTCATCAGCGCCAGCGAGACGGAGTGCCCGGTCGGCCCGAAGCCCGCCAGCACCTTGCCGGGCAGCGGGCTGCCGGCCGGGGTGCGGATCGCGGTCATCCCGAGCGGGAAGCGCACCACCTGTTCGCGCAGCGCGGCCGCCTGGGTCAGCGCGGAGGGCAGGACCACCGCCGCGCTCACCCCGACCCCGATCAGCGCGGTCCGGGCAGCGGGCCGGCGGCCGTACAGCCGCCAGACCAGCAGGACGGCGACCGGCAGGGCCGGCCAGGCGGTCCACTTGAGGCTGCAGGCGAGGGCGAGCACCAGCCCGGCGCCGACCGTGCGGCCGCGCTCGGCGAGCGCCATGGCCAGGCAGCAGACCCCGATCAGCGGCAGGTCGACCCCGCCGACCACCAGGGCGAGCGCTATCAGCGGCGAGGCGGTCAGCACGGCCAGCGGCAGCAGCGGGGCGCGCCGGTCACCGCCGCCGGGGCGGGAGGGCCGCAGCAGCCGCCAGGCGGCCAGCAGGCAGGCGACGAAGGTGAGGGCGAACCATATCCGGGCGTCCCCGGCGACCCGGGCGAAGGCGGTGGAGTCGCCGAGCACCTGGCGCGGCAGCCCGAACAGGGCCATCGCCGGCAGGTACGGGTTGTAGTCGGTGACCACCACCGGGTGCGGCAGGTACACGTCGCCGGTGGTGAGCAGCAGGTGGGCGGAGCGTTCGACCACCATGACCTCGGACTGGTGGCGGCCGGTGAGGGCGAGCATTCCGAGCGGTGCCAGTACGGCCCCGAGCAGGGCGACGGCGGCGCCGGCGCGGGCCGCGAAGCGGCGCGGCAGGGTGAGGCAGAGCAGCCCGGCCAGGGCGTAGGAGGGGGCCGCGACGAGGCCCCACAGCCGCTGGTTGGGCAGGTCGGAGACGAGCGGGAAGGCGGCGGCCCAGCCGGCCGCGATCAGGCAGCCGAGCAGTTGGACCCGGCGCAGCGAGGCGAGCCGGGCGGGGTTCCACCGGTCGGTCGTGGGCGGAAAGGTGTTCTCGCCGCGCTGCCGGGGGAACGGCCTGCTGGTGAAGCCCCTCGGTGGCCGTCCGGGTCTGGACGGCACCTCGGCGCTGACGGTCTGGGCCGGCGTTCTGGCGCGGCCGGTGAAGCGGCCGCGCGGGCGGGAGAAGCCGGGCGTGCGGGTGCTCACCATGGTGGAAGGTTATGGGTGCGGGCCGGGCCCTGTCGCCATGGCGTCCGGCACTGGAATCGGGGTGACACGGGAGGGGCCGCCGGGTGCCGTGGCGTGCGGCGGCCCTTCCCGTACGGAGCGGCGCGGGTCAGCCCGCGGAGTTGTCGGCCGGTACGGCCTGCTGCTCGGGCCGGTTCAGCTTGGAGTGCTTGATGCTGTAGCCGAAGTAGACGACCAGGGCGACGGCGAGGGCGATCGCCCCGGCCCGGAAGGTGTCGGCGTGCAGGCCGGTGATCAGGTAGACGCAGAAGCCGACGCTGATCAGCGGGATGACGGGGTAGCCGGGCACCTTGAAGCCGCGCGGCAGGTCGGGCTGGGTGCGCCGCAGGATGATCACGCCGATCGAGACCACCGAGAAGGCGATGAGCGTGCCGAGGCTGGTGATGTCGGCCAGGACGCGCAGCGGGACGAACGCGGCCAGCGCGCCCACGCCGAGGCCGACGATGACGGTGTTCCAGACCGGGGTGCCGGTGCGCGGGGAGAGCTCGGCGAAGCGCTTGGGCAGCATGCCGTCGCGGCCCATCGAGTACAGGATGCGGGTCTGGCCGTA
This sequence comes from Streptomyces sp. FH025, assembly GCF_017427025.1. Taxonomy (GTDB): domain Bacteria; phylum Actinomycetota; class Actinomycetes; order Streptomycetales; family Streptomycetaceae; genus Kitasatospora. The sequence continues at coordinate 2,104 of NZ_JAFLNG010000262.1, read as the reverse complement.
GATCACCACGAGGGTGATGCTGAAGATCGAGACGATCGCGCCGACCGCGAAGACGATCGCGGGCCAGCTCTGGCCGGTGATGTCCTGGAGGATCTGGGCGAGGCCGGCCTCCTGGCCGTCGAACTTGGTCCACGGCTGGGCGCCGATGCCGGCCAGCGCGACCAGGATGTAGAGCAGGGTCACCACGACCAGCGAGATGATGATCGCCATCGGCAGGGTGCGACGCGGGTTCTTGACCTCCTCACCGGCGGTGGACACGGCGTCCAGGCCGATGAAGGAGAAGAAGATGCTGGACGCGGCGACCTGCACGCCGCCGATGCCGAGCGGCATGAACGGGGTCAAGTTGCCGGAGTGGAAGCCGGTGAGCGCGACGCCGATGAACAGCAGCAGGATGACGATCTTGATCGCGACCATGACCGCGTTGACCTTCACCGACTCGCTGACGCCGCGGATCAGCAGGAAGCAGACCATCGCGACCAGCAGCAGCGCCGGCAGGTTGAACCAGTGGGTGCTGTCCGGCGCGCCGGACAGCTGCTCGGGGATCTTGAACCCGAAGGTCAGGTCGAAGAACTTGTTCAGGTACTCGGCCCAGGTCACCGCGATCGCGGAGGCGGAGACGCCGTACTCCATCAGCAGGCAGATGCCGACGCCGAAGGCGACCCCCTCACCGAGGGTGGCGTAGGCGTAGGAGTACGAGGAGCCGGAGACCGGGATCGCGGAGGCCATCTCGGCGTAGCAGAGCGCGGTGAGTCCGGCGGTGACCGCGGCGATCACGAAGGACAGGATGACGGCCGGGCCGGCCGAGGGCACCGCGGTGTTGAGCACGAAGAAGATGCCGGTGCCGATGGTGGCACCGATGCCGATCGAGGACAGCTGCCAGAGTCCGATGGAGCGGCGCAGGTGGATGCCGGAGCGCCCGCCCTCCTCGGGCGCGCCGGCCGGAAGGCTGTCGCGGCCTTCACTCTCTGCGATCAAGGTCGTCACGGGCTTGCGTCGCAGCAGACGCGCACCAAGGGTGTTGCTGGCCAAAACTGCGGTCCTTCTAGGCGGGGGAGGGTGTCCTAGCGCAGGTCACCCGGGACGCTGGGGAGTGCCATCGGGGACCAACCGAACAAACATGGGACAGTACCCCGCGAAAGCACCAGTGTCGCAAACAAACAATACCGATCGGCGCATTGTACGAATTGGCGCACCATGGATAACAAACCGGACACTTCGCACCCGTCGCATCTCCTGATGATCGACTAAATGGCCAGTTCAGCGCCCCTTTCCTGTCAGCCGCCGAGCACCGCCCGCATCACCGAGCGGGCGATCGGCGCGGCCAGGGCGCCACCGGTCACGTCCGTGGCGTCACTGTCCGCGACCACCACGGCGACCGCGACCGGCGGCACCACGTCCGAGCCGGCCGGCTTCGCCCAGGAGATGAACCAGGCGTACGGCGTCCCGCTGTTGTCCACCCCGTGCTGGGCGGTGCCGGTCTTGCCGCCGACCACCGCCCCGGCGATCCGGGCGTTGCCGCCGGTGCCGTTCTCCACCACGTCGGTCATCAGCTTCCGCACCTGCCCGGCCACCGCCGGGGTCATCGCCTTCCGGTACACCTGCGGCTTCATCAGCTCCACCGTGGTGCCGTCGCTCCTGGTCAGCCTGTCCACAAGCTGTGGACGCATCACCGTGCCGTCGTTGGCGACGCCGGCCGCGACCATCGCCATGACCAGCGGAGTGGCCGCGGTGTCGAACTGCCCAATCGAGGAGAGCGCCAGCTGGGACTGGTTCATCCCGGTGTCGAAGTTCGACCGGACCGGGCGCACCGGCATGTCCAGCTTCGGGTCGTTGAAGCCGAAGTCCTCGGCCATCGCCACCATCCGGTCCAGCCCGGTCCGCACCCCGAGGTAGCCCAGCACGCTGTTGCAGCTGGCGGTCATCGCGGCGTCCAGCGACAGGCCGGGCCGGTCGCAGGCCGCGGTGTCGTTGACCAGCGGCGTGGTCGTCCCGGGCATCACGTACGGGAAGGGCGCCGCGGTCGGTGCGTCCGGGTCGGTGACCACGCCGCTCGCCAGCGCGGCCGCCGCGGTGACCACCTTGAAGGTCGAGCCCGGCGGGTAGG
>NZ_JAFLNG010000261.1 GCF_017427025.1 Streptomyces sp. FH025 | reverse complement strand
CCCGGGCCGCGGGAAGTCAACCGTGCACGGACGACCTGCGGCCCACGCCCCGGTGAACCACCCCGCCCACCACCGCGAACAGACGGCAGGGACCACCACCGGAAACCTGACGTACCGCCATGAAGGGGACACCGGCGGCCGGTCGAGGCCCGAGCGCGAGGTGCGCTCGGGGGGTGTGTGCGCCAACTCCCGCGCCCCGGAGGAGTTTTGGACTTGTGGGTCCATTTTCGGCTGCCTACCGTACTGCCCGTCCCTGACGGAAACGCCCACACGAAGAGGTGGCACCCATGTACGCGATCCGGATCGAGGAGCACGGCGGCCCCGAGGTCATGCGCTGGACCAAGCTGCCCGCCCCCTCCCCCGGCCCCGGCGAGGTCCTGGTGCGGCTGGCGGCGGCAGGGGTGAACTTCATGGACGTCGGCGCCCGCAGGCAGGGCGGGCCCGGCTGGGCGGCCCCCGCCATCCTCGGCGCCGAAGGGGCCGGCTACGTCGCCGCCCTCGGCGAGGGGGTCACGGAACTTTCCGCCGGCGACCGGGTCGCCTGGTTCTACCACCCCGGCAGCTACGCCGAGTTCCTCACCGTCCCGGCCCACTCCCTGGTCAGGGTGCCCGAAGGCGTCCCGGACGAGACCGCGGCCGCCCTCCTGCTCCAGGGCCTGACCGCCAACCACCTGAGCACCGAGACCTACCCCCTCGGGCCGGACGACACCGCCGTGGTGCACGCGGCGGCCGGCGGGGTGGGCCTGCTGCTCACCCAACTGGCCAAGGCCCGCGGCGCCCGGGTGATCGGCCTGGTCTCCCGCGAGGACAAGGCCCCCGCCGCGCGGCAGGCCGGCGCCGACCACGTGCTGGTCCACTCCGGCGCCGGCTTCGAGGAGCGGGTGCGGGAACTGACCGCCGGACGCGGAGCCGACGTCGTCTACGACGGCGGCGGCACCGACACCTTCCGCTCCTCCCAGCTGGCCCTGCGCCCGCACGGAGTGCACGCCTACTACGGCCCCTTCATGGGCGTGCCGACCCTGCGGCCCACCGACCTGCCGAACAGCATCCACCTGACGTACCCGGTGGTGCACCACCACGTCCCCACCCACGAGGCACTGGTGCGGCGCACCGGCGAACTGTTCGACCTGGTCCAGGCCGGGCTGCTGACCCCGCGCGTCACCGGCCGCTACCCGCTCGCCGAGGCGGCCCGGGCCCACACGGACCTCGAATCGCGGGCGACCACCGGCAAGCTGCTGCTCCTGCCGTGACCCTGCCCCGACACCCCCGCGCCCGGCGCGCTTCAATGAGAGCCGGCTCGGTGGGAGCCGACGGCTCGCACCGGGGAGGGCACGTGTCGTTGACCCGCAAGGGCGCCGCGACCAGGCGGCGCATCGTCGAGGGCGCCGCCGGGCAGATCCGCGAGCAGGGCGTGTTCGCGCTGCGCCTGGAGGACGTCATGGCCCGCACCGCGACCAGCAAGAGCCAGCTGTTCCACTACTTCCCCGGCGGCAAGGACGAACTGCTGCTGGCCGTGGCCCGCCACGAGGCGCGGCGCGTCCTCGACGACCAGCAGCCGGAGCTGGGCGCCCTCTCCTCCTGGCAGGCCTGGGAGCGGTGGCGCGACAAGGTCCTCGCCCGCTACCGCGCGCAGGGCGTCGACTGCCCGCTGCACGTGGCCCTGTCCGAGCTGGCAGGAGCGGGCGAGGCGGCGCGGGCGGTGGCCGGCGAGCTGCTGGCGCAGTGGCAGGCACAGCTCGCCGCGGGGGTGCGCCGGATGCAGGACGCCGGCGAGGTGGACCCGGGGCTGGACGCCGGGCGCGAGGCGGCGGCGCTGCTGGCCGGTGTCCAGGGCGGGGTGCTGATCCTGATGACCACGGGCTCCGACGTCCACCTGGAGGCCGCCCTGGACTCGGGCCTGGCACGCCTGCGCGGGGCCCGTCCCGCGCCCTGATCCGGGGCACCGGCCGAAGCACATGGTCCGGACCAATGCGGCCCATGGTGTGGCGTGGGACACGCGTTGAGACCGTTGAGGTGACAAGGGTCACCTCCGGCGCGGGAACGGGCCCCAAAACGGCGCCCGGGCCCGTGAGGACTGGGCGGGCGGCGTTACGGCACGGGCCGAGGGCCCGTCCGCTTCGGGACCTTCGTCAAGAATCCGGTCGACCTTCGGCCCGGTGGCGGGCCGTGCGGGCCCGGGCAACCGTGGACGGTCGCCCGTTGTGACCGGGCGGTGGCGCCGCCCGCCCCGGACGGCGCCTTTCCCTGCCGTCTACCCGGCGCACGGTGAGCGGGCCCCCCGCGTCGCCGTACGCTCCGGAGGACCCCCAGCACATGTCCCAGACCATCGACAACGCCCCGTATACCGGCTTCCACCGCCGCCTGGCCCTCGCCTGCTCCGGCGGGCCCCTGCTGGACGGCTACATCCTGAGCATCGTCGGCGTCGCCCTGATCGGGATGCGCCCCGACCTCGGCCTGTCCACCGCGGAGGTCAGCCTGATCGGCGCCGCCGCCCTGGTGGGCATGTTCGTCGGCGGCGCCCTGTTCGGCGTGCTGACCGACAAGATCGGCCGGGAGGTGATGTACACCGCCGACCTGCTGGTGATGGTCGCCTGCTCGGTGCTCTCGTTCTGGGTCGACGCGGTGTGGGCGATCGCCGTGCTGCGCTTCGTCCTCGGCATGGCCGTCGCCGCCGACTACCCCATCGCCACCTCCCTGCTCGCCGAGTGGCTGCCCTCCAAGCACCGCGGGCGCCTGCTCGGCCAGCAGATCGTCGCCTGGTACGCCGGCTCCGTCCTCGCCTACGTGGTCGGCTACCTGTTCCTGGAGCTGGCCGGACCGGGCAGCTGGCGCTGGATGCTGGCCAGCTCCACCGTCCTGTGCGTGGTGTTCCTGGTGATCCGCCGCGGCTCCCCGGAGTCCCCGCGCTGGCTGGCCGCCAACGGACGGGTCGGCGACGCGGTGCGCGTGGTCGAGAAGCACCTCGGCGTGCGGGTCGACGGGCGCGAACTGATGCCCGACCCCGCCGAACGCCACCGCCCCGCCGGACTGCGCCTGCTGATGACCCAGCCCTACCGGCGCCGCACCCTGTTCTGCGGCCTGTTCTTCCTCTTCCAGGTCGGCCCGCTGTTCGCGATGCTCACCTTCGGCCCGCAGATCCTCTCCTCCTTCGGCATGCCCGGCGGCAACATGATGGAGACCCTGGGCACCGGACTGATCAGCCTCGTCTTCCTCCTCGGCTGCTACCCGGCGCTGCGCCTGATCGACACCCGCGGCCGGCGCCCGGTCATCATCTGGTCCTTCGCCCTGATGATCGTCCCGCTCGCCCTGCTGGGCGTGTGGCCCACCGCCCCCGCCGCCGTCGCCCTGCTCGCGCTGTGCGCGTACGCCTTCCTGTGCGGCGGGCCCAACGTGCTCGACTGGACCTACCCCAACGAGCTGTTCCCCACCGAGATCCGCGCCACCGCCGTCGGGGTCGCCACCTCGGTCAGCCGCATCGGCGCCGCCGTGGGCACCTACCTGCTGCCGCTGTCCCTGTCCGGGCTCGGCACCGGCCCCACCATGCTGATCGCCGCCGGCGCCACCGCGATGGGCCTGCTGGTGTCCGTGCTGTGGGCCGAGGAGACCCGCGGCACCGCCCTCGGCGCCTCCCCCGCCGCCGACGGCGTTCCCGGCTCCCAGTGCCGCTTCGCGGAAGTTCGCGGAGCAGCACTAGCGTGCGCGGCCGATCCGCCCGGTGACGACGGCCAGGACGGTGCCCAGCACCACCAGCCCGGCGTACCCGGCGCTCTCGTGGCCGCCCGGGACCAGGTAGTGGACGAAGCCGAAGAGGCGCAAGCCCCCGAGGTGGTCGGAGAGCAGGCCGGTGATCCCTCCGACGATGAGGGCGCAGCTCACGAAGCCGAGCAGATTCTTCATGCCCCTGAGCCTAGAGAGGCAGATCAGCCCCGGTATCCGACTTTCGGAGCGACCTGTCGCCACCAAAGTCGCGCAGCCGGTGGGCGGTTGACGCGGCGCAGAGCAGCGCGGGGGCGGCCGCCAGGGCGAAGCACAGCGGCAGCGGCAGCCGGCCGACCAGCAGGCCGACGGTCGCGCTGCCGCCCGCCGAGCCGGCGTTGAAGGCGGTGTTCACCCAGGCGCCGGCCCGGGTGCGGGCCCGTGGCGCGGCCGTCTCGTCGGCGATCAGGTAGGCGGTGGTGATGACGGGTGAGACGAACAGCCCGGCCAGCGCGACGGCCGCGGCCAGCACGGGGAGGTTCGGTGCCAGCCCCGCGCCCGCCAGCGCCAGGCCCAGCCCGGCCACCAGCAGCGGCAGCCGGGCCCGGTTCGGGGCGGACCAGCCGACGGCGCCGTAGGCCAGTCCCCCGACGGCACTGCCGGCCGAGAGCGCCGCCAGGATCCAGGCGAGGGCCCCGGCCCGCCCGCGCTCCTCGGCGAAGGCCACCACCATCAGGTCGAGCGCCCCGAGCGCCAGCCCGGTCGCGGCCGAGGCGAGTACCGCCCGGCGCAGCTCTCCCCCGCCGTGCGGGCGCTCGCCGGGTGCGGCCGGCCCGCTCCGGTCCGCCTGCCGCGCGGCCGGGGAGGCGACCAGTGCCAGGGTGCCCGCCAGCACGAGCCCGGCCCCCGCGGCCACCCCGGCCGCCGGACCGGCGAGAGCGAGCAGCAGCCCCACCAGCAACGGGCCGCTGACGAACAGCAGTTCCTCGGCGACGGTGTCCAGGCTGTACGCCCGTCCAAGCAGCGCCTGGTCCGGCAGCAGCCGCCGCCACAGCGTGCGCATCACCGGCCCGAGCGGCGGGGTGCAGGCACCGGCGGCGACCACCAGAGCACCCGTCAGGACCGGCGGCGCGCCCGGCCGCCAGGTGACGCCGGCCACCAGGGTCAGCAGAGCGGCGTACAGCGCGGCCATCGGCGCCAGCGCGCGCCGGGGGCCGTACCGGTCGACCAGGGCGGCACGGGCCGGCGAGAGGAAGACGCTGGTCAGCCCGAACAGGGCCAGCACGGTGCCGGCCACCGGGTAGGAGCCGGTGGCGTCCCGGACTGCCAGCATCATGGCGAGCGGGACCATCCCGTACGAGAGCCGGCCCAGCAGGGCGGCGCCGAAGGTGCGGGCGGCGTGCGGGGCGCGCAGGACAGCGGCGTAGGAGGGGTTGGGCGAAGACAAGGGAGACGTTCCTCGGCGAAGGCGGGCAGGGCGGGGCCGTACCCGAAGGCGTGCGGGGACACCGGAGCGCCGTGCCCGGTGAGAGGGGGCACGGTCGTGGCGGGTCCGCTACGCACGGGGGAGGAACATGCCCGGAACCGTAGCAGGCCCGCCGCCCGCGCCGGGAGCCGGGGACGGTCCCGGGCGGCGCCGACGGCGGTAAGCCGTCAGGAGGTTCCGGCGCCGGAGTGGTTCACGTCCGCCCGAGTCTGAAGGAACCTGAGGTACTTGGGGTCGTCCTCTTCGAAGATCTCGGACCCGCCTCCCATTTGACATCCTCGCCCACCTAAAGGAGGGCGATTCCCGTCTGACCCGCCGTTGTCGGGCGGGGCTCCGGGTGGGTTCCTGCTTCACCGCGCTGTGCCGGAACACGTTCCGGTCTTACCTTCGCTCCACAGGCTGACACCGCCAGTCCGGCGGCCTTGGCGACGTTGACCGCCGCGTTGACGTCCCGATCGAGGGCGCTCCCGCACGCCCCGCACGTCCATGCGCGGACGTTGAGGGGCTTGGGGCCGTCCTTGACGCCGCAGTTCGAGCAGACCTGCGAGGTCGGTTCGAAGCGGCCTGTGCGGTGGAAGGCCCGCCCGTAGCGGGCTGCCTTGTACTCCAGCATGGTCACGAACGCCGACCATCCGGCGTCGTGCACGGACTTGGCCAGGCGCGTGCGGGCGAGTGCCTTGATCGCCAGGTCCTCCACGGCGACCGCTTGGTTCTCGCGGACCAACTCGGTGGAGAGCCGGTGATGGAACTCGCGCCGCGCATCGGCCACCCGGCCATGAGCGCGGGCGACCTTGACCCGGGCCTTGTCCCGGTTCCTCGACCCCTTCGCCTTGCGGCTCAGGGCCCGCTGTGCGCGCTTCAGCTTCTTCTCGGCGCGGCGCAGGAACCTCGGGCTGTCGATCTTCCGGCCGTCCGAGAGCACGGCGAAGTGGGTGAGGCCCAGGTCGATGCCGATGGTGGCGTCAGCCTCGGGCATCCGCTCAAGGTCGACGGCCGGGTCGGTCTCGACCACGAAGGAGGCGAAGTACCGCCCGGCGGCGTCCTTGACCACCGTCACCGTGGACGGCACCGACGGCAGCGACCGCGACCACCTCACCCGCACGTCGCCGATCTTCGGCAGGCGCAGCTTCCCGCCCTCGGTGATTCTCCACCCCGCATTGGCGGTGAAGCGGATCGCCTGCCGGCTGTCCCTGCGGGACTTGAACCGGGGCGGTCCCGTCTTCGGTCGTTTGCCCTTGAGGCCGTCGAAGAAGTTCCGATATGCGGTGTCCAGGTCCCGCAACGACTGTTGCAGGATCACCGACGACACCTCACCGAGCCACACGCGCTCGGGAGTCTTCTTCGCGGCGGTCAGCCGCTTGGACAGCTCGGCCGACGTGACGAACGGCAGCCCGGCAGCGCGGGCGTCCTCACGGACGCGCAGCGCGTCGTTGAAGACCACCCGAGCACACCCGAACGACCGTGCCAGCGCAGCACGCTGACCGGCGCTCGGATACACGCGGAAGCCGTACCGAAGCTGCATGATGGCCAACGTAGCATCTTGGTTTATGTCACCGAGGTGGAACCCGAATCCCGATGTACGAACTGGTCGTCACGTCATCAACAACTTGCACGTCCACTTGGTTTTTGTCACGAAGTACCGGCGCGGGGCCTTCACCGACGCCATGCTGACCCGCTGCGAAGAGATCATGCGGGACGTGTGCGCGGACTTCGAGGCCGAGTTGAAGCAGTTCAACGGCGAGCAGGATCACGTACACCTGCTGGTGCACTACCCGCCCAAGGTCCAGCTCTCCAAGCTGGTCAACAGCCTCAAGGGCGTCAGCTCCCGCAGACTCCGACAGGAGTACGACAGCCACGTCCGCCGCCACCTGTGGGGCGGCCGCTTCTGGTCCGGCTCGTACTTCGCGGGCTCATGCGGCGGTGCACCGCTCACCGCCATACGCCAATACATCGAGAATCAGCAACGCCCGACAGCCTGACGTCACCCCAGAGACACAGAGAACTCCGGCGCTCCACGCCTCCGGGGCAAGGATGGCCTTCACCTCCGGCGTAAACGCCGGAACACTGGCCAAGATCAGAGATAGAACTGGAGGGCGGCGAGCGCTAGGCCTACTCGGAGAACATGAGCAGGGGCCTTATCGTCGACGACCAGGAGGCGGTGGCCAAGGTATCCCGGGCCTATGATCGCCTTCGGGCGGAGGTTCTGTCTGCCCGGGACTCCGCCAGACTGATCCGCGCCGTCATGAGAGGGCTCAACAACGTGACTAACAGCCGGATGCCAGTGATCCACCCCAACCGACACGCCGACTGGAAAAAGTCCTCCCACTCCGAAGGCGACGGCGGGAACTGCGTTGAAGTAGCGCTGAACCTCGCCGTATCCGGCGTTGTCCCGGTCCGGGACTCGAAGGACCGGAGCGGCCCCGCGTTGGGGATCAGCGCCTCCGGGTGGGAGTCCTTCATCGCCGCCGTCCAGGCCGGCGAGTTCGGCGAGGTCTGAACCAGCCTCAGGTCCCAGGAGATCCCCGCCCGATCGGGCGGGGATCTCCTTGTCACATGCCTTCCAGTCCGCTCACGACCCCGCCTCCGACTGGTCGTATCCGTTCGAGTGGGCCGCGTGTTTCCCGAAGCCACGTTCGCACCGGTACCGGCCGGCCCGACGCGCGCCCTGGTGTCCGTGGCCGCGAACTGCTCCCACACCCCCATCCCGGGCGGCTGCGGGCCGATCAACCCCGGGGCATGCGCCTCACACTGCAACGGGGGCGGTGACGGGGGCGGGGGCGGCGAAGCCCACTAACCTGGGCGCACCGAACGCGGAAAGGGCGGGACGCATGGACGAGAACGAAGCCCGGCAAGTGGCCAACACCCTTCGGCAGCTGGGTCTTCGGGGCATCGTCTCCCCCGAAGACCCCGACAACCCGGACGGGCGTTGGAGGGTGTACGACAGCACCGATGCCGTTACCCGGCGGGACATCACCGATGAAGCACTGACAGTCATCGCTGGCCGGTCCCGGCAGCAGACCGGTCCGGCGCGAGGGTTCGTCGTCCCGAAGTCCCGTTGAGCGGCGCCCCCGACAGCGGCCCCGTCCGGGTTCGCCTGGGCGGGGCATTCAATCAGCTTCTCTTACTACGGGAAGAGACAGCAGGCGAACGTCTGGCACCACGGCGACACCCCCGCGCCCGTCGCCCAGATCCTCACCCCCACCCGCAGACAGCACACTGGCGCCCACCGCCTGAACACCATCGGCGCCGCCCGGGGCGTACCCGGGCGGCGCCGAAGAGGTTCTCGACTCCTGGGAACCTGCGAAAGACAGACCTGGATGCGGTGGCGGGTAGCCGGGCCACGACAACGTGGCCCGGCTACCTGGTTGTCAGACGTGGTGGTCGAATTCGCCCGCCTTGACGCCACGGAGGAGAGCAGCAAAGGCGGCCGGGGCGGTGCGGATGACGAGGTGACCTTCGTCCGATTCACGGACTTCGACCAGCCCGTCAGTCGTGCGGACCTCCACGCACTCATTGGTCGCGGCGCTATAGCTGGACTTCTGCCAATCTGACCTACGCATGTGCAGTTTCCACATCTTTCATGACGGATCGAATGAACTCACGTGATCCTTCTTCGGAGAGTGCCGTGGAGTCCAGTCGGGAGAAGATCGCCCGATGCTTGGCCAGGTCCGCTGGCGAGTCGAAGAAGAGTGCGCCTTGCGCCACGTCCATCTGGACGGTGTCCAGCTCGGGAATCGGGCCTTTGGCGAAGGTGAGGTTCTCAGAGGCACCTGGGAAAGTGGCAACAGCGAACGGCACTACGCGGATCGAGATCCCCGGGTGCTCGGAATCTTCGACGAGTGCCTCCAACTGCTCCGCAAGCACCTTGGGACCGCCGAACTGCATTCGCAGTGCGGCTTCGTGGATGAACGCTTGAAGCGGCGCCTTGCCCGAGCGGACAATCTGCTGCCGCTGCACTCGGAAGGCCGTGCGAACGTCAATCTCCGCACGAGACAACGGCGGATAGGGTCGCGTGAAGACGGCGGAGGCGTATGCACTGGTCTGCAACAAGCCGGGGATGTAGGTGGTCGTGCAGGTTGAGAGCGCTTCCGCGTAACTCTCGATCTCCGCGACTTCGAGGAAATCTGTTGTCAGGACCTCGCGGTACTCCTCCCACCAACCCTTGCCGCGTGCGCTGACTACCTCGGCGAGGGCATCGACCAGCAGGGGGTTGGCGCAGTTGCACGCGGCGGCGATGGTACGGAGGCGGTCGGCGCTGATGCCGATCCGTCCCGATTCCATCTGGGTGACCTGGGCTGGACTCATGCCGACGATGCGACCAAGTTCCGAGCCACCGAAGCCTGCCTGCTCGCGCATCCTCCGCAGCTCGGTGCCAAGCCTGCGTTGGCGGAGTGTCGGGTTGGAGCGTGGAGGCATGGGTTCCTTCCGAAGGTCAGTGTGGTCAGTCTGCCGCTCTCGTTGAGCGTAGGTCCACCGGTTACCACCGTAGGGTGAACTTTCGCGAAGAGTGGAAAATTGGATACTCAGCTGCGTTATGGTCGATCTCACAGCGATCCGACGGGTCGTCAGTAACGCCTGCTGGCAGGCACCGCAGAGCAGCCGTGTCCACTTT
>NZ_JAFLNG010000260.1 GCF_017427025.1 Streptomyces sp. FH025 | reverse complement strand
GCGAGGTCAGCGGGCTGTACGGCCAGGCGGGCGCCCGTTCCTTCGCCACCCCGCGCACCGCCGGGGTGCCCGTCACCAGGGCCCAGATCATCCAGCGCGCGCAGGGCTGGGTCGACCAGGGCGTGCCGTACAGCATGAACCGCTACTGGTCGGACGGCTACCGCCAGGACTGCTCCGGCTTCGTCTCGATGGCCTGGGGACTCGGCAGCAGCCAGACCACCTGGACCCTGCCGAACTTCGCCGAGCGGATCTCCAAGAACGACCTCCAGCCCGGCGACGTGCTCATCTACAACAACCCGTCCAACCCGCAGGCCGGTTCGCACGTGACGATCTTCGGCGGTTGGACCGACTCCTCGCGCACCCGGTACGTCTCCTACGAGCAGACCTCCCCGAACACCGTCAAGCGCTCCACCCCGTACGCGTACTGGAACAACTCCGGCGCCTACGTCCCGTACCGCTACACCGGCCTGTCCGGCGGCGGCAACGACGGGGGCACCACCTCGAACGCCTTCCCGGGGGCGGACAAGTTCGGGCCCGGTGCCAACAACGCGTACGTCACCAAGCTCGGCCAGCTGCTCGCGCAGCGCGGCGGCTCCAAGTTCTACTCCGAGGGCCCCGGCCCGCGCTGGGGCGAGGCCGACCGCAAGGCCACCCAGGCCTTCCAGCAGGCGCAGGGCTGGACCGGCAGCGAGGCCGACGGCATCCCGGGCAAGGCCACCTGGGACTACCTGGTCAACGGCAAGGGCCGCAACATCGACGGCGGCAGCACCACCCCGCTGCCGCCCCCGCCGCCGACCGGTACCACGGCCTTCCCCGGTGCGCAGTACTTCGCCCCGGGCCAGAGCAACGACTACGTCCGGCAGCTCGGCGAGCAGCTGGTCCGCAAGGGCTTCGGCGGCTACTACAGCGTCGGCCCCGGCCCGCAGTGGGGCGAGGCCGACCGGCGGGCCGTCCAGGCCTTCCAGCAGGCGCAGGGCTGGCGCGGCAGCGAGGCCGACGGCTACCCGGGCCAGGACACCTGGCGTCGCCTCTTCTCCTGACGCACACGCCCAGGCGCGGCGCCCGTGGTCGGGCGCCGCGCCTGGGCGCCGGCTCTCGGCGCTTGCTCTCAGCGCTTGCCGGACATCCAGTGGAACAGGCCCATCGCGACGCTGGTCGCCAGGTTGAAGCTGGACACCCCGGGCCGCATCGGCACCGCGACCAGGTGGTCGGCGCGCGCCTTGAGCTCCGCCGAGACGCCGTGCCGCTCGGTGCCGAAGGCGAGCAGCGCGTCGTCCGGGAACGGCAGGTCGCGGATGTCCGCGCCCTCCGGGTCCAGCACGTACAGCGGCCCAACGGGCAGCTCGGGCAGCGCCAGCCGCTCGACGGCGGTGGCGAAGTGCAGGCCCGCGCTGCCGCGCAGCACGGTCGGGTGCCACGGGTCCAGGTCGCCGGTGGTCACCACCCCGGCGGCGCCGAACCCGGCCGCCAGCCGGATCACCGCCCCGACGTTGCCCAGGTTGCGCGGGTTCTCCAGCACCACCACCGGCGCCCGGCGCGGACGGTGCGCCAGCGCCGCCCGGTTGGCCCGCGCCGAGGGGCGCAGCGCCAGTGCGATCACCCCGGTCGGGTGCAGCCGGGGCGCCAGGGTCCGCAGCCGGTCCTCCGGCAGTTCCACCGCGAGCGCGTCCAGCGCGGGGGCGACGTCCGGCGCCAGTTCGCCGGCCAGCGCCAGCAGCGCGGCCCGGTCGGCGGTCAGCACCCGGCGGACGTCACCGCCGAAGCGCAGCGCGTGCTTCAGCGCGTGGAACCCGTCCAGCAGCACCGCCTCCGGCTCCCGCTCGGCCGCCCGCCATGCCCGTACCGCCTCGTCGTCCATGCGGTTCACTCTGCCACCCCGGCCGGGCCGGGCTCGCCGGGACGGCCTGCGGCGGTGATCACCTCGTCGAAGCCGAGCGCCCGGCGCGGCTCGCCCTCGGGCCCGCCGGTCACCTCGTCCAGCCCGGCGAGCCCGGCCAGCGCGAGGTCCAGGTGCCGGTGGACGAGCGAGCCGTCCGCGTCCAGCGCGGCGAGCGCGCCCGGCAGCGGGCGGGAGACCCGGACGCAGAGCAGCACCAGGTCGCCCATCCCGATGTCGGCCCGCAGCCGTCCGGCCTCCCGGGCGGCGCGCAGCAGGCCCTCGACCGCGGTGACCGTGCCCCGGCGGACGGCGACCAGCTCCTCGTCCACCACCAGGTGCTCCAGCAGCACCACGATCGCCGCGCCCATCCGCAGGTCGGCGGCCGCGTGCACGAAGCGGCGCAGCGCCAGGTACGGGTCGGCCTCGGCCCGCCGCGCCTCCTCGGCGGCCTCGGTGAGCCGGGCCAGCAGGTCGGTGACCAGTGCGCGGACCAGTGCCTCCCGGTCGGGGAAGCGCCGGTAGAGGGTGGCCGGGCCGACGCCCGCCCTCCGGACCACCGCGTCCAGCGGGGCGTCCGGTCCCCGTTCCAGGAACACCTCGCAGGCGGCGTCCAGGATCCTGCGCCGGCTGCGCGCCGCATCGGCCCTCATGTCACGATCCCTCATCCGGAGAACTTCTCTCCACCTATGCTAGCGTCGGCAACGAAACGGAGAAAATCTCTCCGCCTATTCGTCCTCTTCGAGGAGCGACGCCATGACGACCAGCACCCCGCTCACCGTCCGCACCGAGCTCGACGGCACCCCCCGGCCGCGCGAAGCCGTCCTCGCCTGGGAACTCGACCGTGCCCGCGCCGCCCTGCGGCTGCTGAAGCAGCGCCTCGGCGACGACCGGATGCGCGAGCTGCTCACCCCCGACACCGCCGCCTCCGACGGCGACCTGGCCGGCTGGGCCCACGCCTCCGGCGGCCGCTGGCGCACCGCCGTCACCGAACTCACCGCCACGGGCATCGACGCCGACGGCTTCCTCACCTGGTGGCAGGGCCGCCTGCGGGCCGGTGACCGCACCGCCCTGCTGGCCGCCAACCCCGAGCACTACCTGGCCGACTCCACCGGCGAGCGGGTCGAGATCATCGAGACCATCGGCACCGGCCCTGCCCGCTTCTTCCTCCGCTTCCACGACGACGTCCCCATCGCCGGCCCCGGCCACGAGGCCTTCCCGGTCCGCATCGGCGGCACCGGCACCCTGGCCGACGGCACCGAGGTGCTGCGGGTGATGCACGAGTTCGCCGACACCCCGGAGGGCCTGCGGATCCGCCTCACCGTCCAGTTCCCCGAGGCCGCCCCCGACCTGCTCCCCACCGGCCACCAGTGGCACTTCGCCTGCGAGTTCACCAACTGGCTCGAAGCCGCCCACGCCGCCGGCTGACCCCCTCGGGGGCATGTTCCACGTGAAACATCCCCGCGGAAACCCCCGCGCCCACGGCCCCCGGCCGTGGGCGCGGGGCCCGGCCGTCCTACGGGGCGTCCTTCGAACTCCCGCGCAGCGCCCGCTCCAGGTCCTTCAGCGCCTGCCCCACCAGCCGCGTCCCCGCCCGCAGCACGTCCCGCTGCACCCCGGCCGGAGCCTGCGCCAGGCCCTCCTCCAGCCGGGCCTGAGCCTCCCGCACCGCCCCGAACTCCACCGGACGCCCGGTCAGCAGCGCCGCCGCCGCGAGCGCCGTGGCCAGCTGCAGCTCCTCCGCGTACTCCGCCGCGCCCGGCACCGGCTCGGCGTCCTCCCCCGGCAGGTGCGCCTCCAGCAGCACCGCCGCCCGCCCCAGGTGCCCGACCGCCGACCGGCCCCGGTCGATCTGGCGCCGGCTCACCCCGGTCAGCCCGGACTCGTGCCGGCCCGGCTCGGCGTCGGCCCGCTGCATCGCCTGGATGAGCTCGGACCGCGCCTCCCGCGAGTCCAGCAGCGCACTGCGCACCGCCCGCCCCCGCCGCGCCGCCGGCCGCTCGTAGCAGGCGATCACCGCCGCCGCGTACCGCCCGGCCGCCGCCAGCCACTCGGCGAGCCGCTCGCCGAGCCGGGCGGTCTGCCAGGTGGGGAACAGCGCGTACGTCACGAGGGCGATCGACCCGCCGAGCAGTGTGAGCCCCACCCGTTCGACGGCCGTCACCAGGGGGTTCCCCTCCTGGAGCCCGAGCAGGAACACCACGTACGTCGAGATCCCGACCGTGGTCAGCGCGTACCCCGTCCGGAACGCGAGGTACGCCCCGCCGATGCACACCACCGCCAGCGCGGCCAGCACCCACTGCCCGGGGTGGGCGAGCTGCACCACCAGCGTCGAGGCGGCGACCCCGACGACCGTCCCGGCCAGCCGGGCGATACCCCGGCTGTAGGTCTGGGCGAAGTCCGGCCGCATCACCATCGCGGCCGTCATCGGCGCCCAGTACCCGTGGTGGAACCCGGCGAGCCGGGCCACCAGGTAGGAGACGGTGACCACCCCGGAGAGCCGGACGGCGTGCTGGAAGATCGCCGAACGCGGCTGCAACTGGCGCCGTACGGCCCGCAGCGCGACCGGCAGTATCCGGGAGATCGACGGCCGGTGCAGCGCCCCGCCGGCCCCGACCACGGGCGTGGTGATGGTGTCCTCGTCGTTCCGGTCCAGGGTGTCCGCGGCCTTCCGCAGCAGCCCGGTCAGCCGCCGGGAGGACCGCCGGGCCGCCCCCCGCAGACGCTGGCCCTCGTCCGGCGGGGCCAGGGTGAGCGAGGGCGCCGAGCGGGGGAGCCGTACCGGATCGCCGGTGCGGATCGCCCGGGCGAGGGCGTCCATGACCTCGGCGGCGGCCGCCAGCACCTCGCGGGCCCGGTCGCGCTCCGGCCCCTCCTCGGGGGCGCCCACCTTGGGGTCGGCGAGTGCGGCGAGGGTGGGTCGGATGCGCTCGGCGATGCCGCGCAGGCCACGCAGTTCGGGCGGCCGGTGGCGGTCCTGCCAGGGGGTCACGGCGGAGGCGTTCCGGGCCGTCATGAACGGCGCCGGGTCCACGTGCGCGGTCGGATCCTGCCTCAACCTCCGTGCGTAGTCGGCGAGTTCGGCGTAGGTGTCGGCGAGGGCGTCCCGCTGGGCGGTCCAACTCCCGATCGGCCACACGGTGATGACGACGGCCTGGACGACCCCGCCCAGCGCGGCGACCAGCCCGTGCCCGAGCGCGGTGGCCGTGCTGACCGGGAGTTGCACGACGATCAGCATCACCGAGACGGTGTTCGCCGCGACCACCCCGGCGGTCGGCCCGATCGCCCAGGCCAGCCCGGCCCCGAAGGCCCACACGGCGAGCAGCACCGGGAACAGCCCGGTGACTCCGGCGGCCAGGTAGCCCAGGAAGGTGCTGATCCCGAGCCCGACCCCGGCCGCGACGGCGAGGCTGGCCCGGGGCCTGAAGCTGCGCTGGAAGGTGGCCGAACCGGCGATGAACGCCCCCATCGCGGCCGAGGTCGCCAACGCGACCCCGCCGAGCGCGAGCGTGGGGAAGAGCACCAGCGCCACCGCGACCGCCCCGCGCACCGCCCGCTTGGGGTCGGTCAGCGCCCGGTCCAGGGTGAGTCCGGTCCGCGCGGTGTCACGAAGAGCGGCGAACCAGGACATAGCGACATCCTATGGCTCGGAGCGACCGGCCCGGCGCCGGATCCTCCCCGGCCACGCCGCCACTCGCAGCAGCACGCCGGTCGGCAGGAACACCGCGTCCGCCACGACCATCGCGAGCGAGAACACCGGCAGCCCCAGCACCACCGCGATCCCCAGGTGCTCGGCCATCATCACCGCCAGCAGCACGTTCTTGACCCGCCGGTTGAACAGCGTGAACGGGAAGGCGACCTGCAGGATCACCGTGCCGTACGAGATCAGGAACACCGGCAGCAGCGCCGAGCCGAGCAGCGCGGACAGCCCCGGCCAGGGGGCGAAGTAGTCCAGGTGCAGCGGGTAGTACAGCGCGGTGCCGTCCTGCCAGCGCGAGCCCTGCACCTTGTACCAGCCGGCCGTGGCGTAGATCAGCACCACCTCGGCGGCGATCACCAGCATCGCGCAGTTGTGCACCATGTTCGCCAGCGCGTCGAGCACCGCCCGCGGCTCGCCCAGCGGCCGCAGCCGGCCGAGCAGCCACCAGAGCCCGGCCACCGCCCAGAGCCCCCAGAACAGCGGCGACCAGCCCAGGTACGGGAAGGTCGGGCCGGTCCAGGTCAGGCTGTCGCCGGAGAAGCCGCCGAACTGACCGGCCGCCAGCGCCGCGCCGAGCAGCGCCCACAGCACCACCCCGCCCCGCCCCTGACGGGCCCTCCGAGCGTCCAGCGACCACACCTCGGCGCAGCGGGTGAAGACCAGGTAGACCGCCATCAGGTGGACGACGTTGTCCCCGCCGTCGCCGAGGAGGACGCTGCGGTTCTGCAGCGACAGCACGGTGACCAGGAACAGCACCGTGCTCGCCCTGGTCTGCCAGCCCAGCAGCACCGCCAGCGCGGCCAGCACCGCCAGGTGGTAGACCAGCTCGAACCAGAGCCGCCCGCCGAACCAGGGCAGCACGGTGAACGCCCCGTTGTCGGCCAGCAGTTGCTGGGCGAGCTCCATCGACCAGGGCGAGCGGTCGCCGTACAGCACCCGCCGGTGCGGCCACTCGCGCAGCAGGTAGGTGAGCCAGACCAGCCCGAAGCCGATCCGCACCACGGCGGCCTGGTGCCGTCCGAGCGCCCGCCCGGTGAACGCCGCCAGGGCCCGGCCGAGGGCCGCCCCCGGCCCGTCCGGGGCCGCCACGGGAACGGGCTGCGGTCCGCCCTGGCGCGGGATGCCGGGCGTCAGCCCCGACTCCCGCACCGACGCCTCGTTCACCCGAGCCCCCGGTAGTCCTCGTCCTCGACCGGCCACCACGGCAGCTCCCGCACCTTGGGCGCGGGCGGCGCGGCCTCACCGCTCCAGGACGGCGGCGGGACGGTGGTCGAGGTCACCCGGAACTCGATCTCCACGACGCGCTCGCCGTCCACCGCCCGGCCGATCCGCTGCAGCGCGATCCGCATGAGGTACTGCTCGGCGAGCCTGCCGCGCGAGCCGAGCGGCTTCTCGTCCTGCGGGTCGTGCGAGCCGTCGTAGAAGTCCCAGGCCCGGCGCAGCAGGTTCTGGTCGGCGTGGCTGGGCGCCGGGTTGCCCCGGACGGCGGCGAGGTCCTGCGCGGTCAGCCCGACCCAGTCGCGGGTGCGGGCGTCGGCGCCATCCGCGGCAGCGGTGCGCACCCGGGCGTCCACGCTGATGTTCTGCTGCAGGGGGTTGGGCGCGAACAGCTTCCAGTTCTGCTCGAACTCCGGGTACACCACGCCGTCGACCTCGTCCCGGTACTTCCGGGACAGCGAGTTGGCGGGCGCGACGTGCAGGAACACCGCGGCGAGGAACAGGCCGGTGCCGCTCAGCAGCACCGCCGCGGCGAGGCCGATGACGAGCTGCGCCGGCCGCGACCAACCCCTCCCCCGGCCTTCGGCCGGGAGGTACCCCCGGGCAGGCCGGTCCGTGGTCTCCGTCATGGCCTCCCCCCGCCGGTCGGCGCGCCGCCGGCCGGCTGCCGGCGCGTCGCGCGTGGGACTACAGGACGAAGGGGGCCTGCCCGCCGCCGCTGACCATCGGACGGCCCGCGCCCTCCCAGGCGTACATCCCGCCGTCCACGTTCACCGCGTCCCTGCCCTGCTGCACCAGGTACTGGACGACCTGGGCGGAGCGGCCGCCGACCCGGCAGAGCACGTACAGCTTCTCGTCGGGCAGCTCGCCGATCCGGGCGATCACCTCGCCGATCGGGATGTGCAGTGCGCCCTCCACGTGGCCGGCGTCCCACTCGTCCTGCTCGCGCACGTCCAGCAGAGCGGCGTCGGCCGGCACGGAGGCGGCGTCGGTGGTGGGGATCTGCGGGAACATCGTGTGGCTCTCCTGGGAAATAGTCGGGTCCGGGCCATTGTCGCCCACCGGCGGGTGCGCGGGGGCGGCTCCGAGCAGCCGCTCCAGTTCGGCCTGCTGCGCGGCGGCCTTGGCGAGCAGTTCCTCGGCGAGCTGCTCCAGCAGCCGGTCCGGGTCCTGCGGCGCGAGGGCGAGCAGCTGGCCCATCGGGGTCCGTTCCAGCCGCACCTGCTCGGCGGCGGTCTCGGCGATCTTGGCGGTCAGCCAGTCCAGCCGACGGCGCAGCCAGCCCAGCCGGTCGGGGGAGTCGAGCGCGGGCGCGGCCTCCGGCGCGGTGGACCACTCGGCGGCCAGGCCCTCCAGCGCGGCGGCGTCGCCGTACGCGTAGGCCTCGTTGACCCGGACCAGGAAGGACGCCCGGCGCCGCTGCTCGGCCGGGTCGGTGGTCAGGTCCGGGTGGGCGCGGCGGACCAGCTCGCGGTAGAGCCGCTGCGCCTCCTTGCCGGGCCGCACCCGGGCCGGCGCGGCGGGCGGCGGGGGCGCCGCCTCGGACGACTCCGACCCGGCCCCGTCCCCCGACCGCTCCCGGGACTTCTCCCGCACGGTGTCGAACAGCGCGTCCAGGTCCGGCAGTTCCTCGACCTGCTGCCGGGCCTCGGCGGCCCGCCGCAGGTCCTCCGGCCGACCGGTGCGGGCCGCGACCGCCTCGGCGACCAGCGCCTCCAGCTCGTCCAGCCGCGCGTACAGCGGTCCGAGCAGCTGATGGTGGATCAGGGCGAAGTTGTCGATCTCCACCCGCAGCGTCTGCACGTCCACGTCCATGCTGAGCCAGGCGAGTTCGGCCGCGGCGACCCGCTCCTCCAGCCCTTGCTGCTCCGGGTCCGTCCAGCGGACGGGGCTCTGTGCGCTCACTTCTCGCCTCTGTCTGTCCGGCCGGCTGCGTCCTGCGGTGCCGCCGCACGGGCGGCCCGGCCTGCCACCCTACCCTCGTCGGCGAAAGCCCCGTCCGGGTGAAGCGGGGGTGTGAACCGGCGCGCGGCACGCGACACACAACCGATCCTGATGAATCTCCCCGTTTCGGTGTCGAGCCCGGCCCGGTCCGTGATTCGCTGGTATCCGCACAGCGTGCCTTCCTCCGGAGAGACGGCCGCCTCCAGGCGTGGCGGCCAGGCGGGAGCAGACCGAATCCATGGTGGCCGAGTCCAACTCCGCACCGCGTCCGGCCGACGCCGGGAGCACACCGGGCGACCACCGGACCGGGGTGGCCGCCCTGGTCCGGCTCGCCCTCGTCCTGGTCGACCGGACCGGACGGATCGCCCAGTGGAGCCGGGCCGCCGAGGAACTCTTCGGGCACCGCGCCGAGACCGCCCTCGACCGCTCCGCCTCGGGCCTGCTGCCCGCCGTGGAGCAGCGGATGCAGGGCGGCTGCGCGGTGCGCCGCCCCTGCGACGCCCTGGACACCCTGGCCGAGCTGACCGCCGAGGGCCGCCCCTGGGCCGGCCGGCTGACCGTCACCGACCGCGAGGAACACCAGCGCGACGTGCTCTGGTGGGCCTACCCGCTGCCCGGCCCGGCCGGCGGACTGCTCGCCCTGGCCGCCGACGCCCGCCCGCTGCGCACCACCGGGCCCAGGCTCGCGCTCGGCGAGCGCCTGCTGCCGTTCGCCGCCGCACCGGCCGCCCGGGGCGGCTTCCACACGCTGACCGCGACCCTCGTCCCGGCCGACGGCGAACCGTCCGAACCGCTGGCCCGGCTGCTGCCCACCGCCCACCGGGCGCCGCTGCTGGCGGCACTGGCCCGGGCCGGGCTGCCCGCGCTGCGGCTGGATCCGGCCACCGTGCTGCCGGTGCTGCCCGCCGACCCGCTGGCCGGAACGGCGCACGCGGCCGCCGGGCTCGGCCGCCGCTACCCGACGCCCCAGCAGCGCGCCGCCCGGGTCGGCCCGCCGCCGCAGCCCGAGCAGTCCGCACCGGGCCGCCGTCCGTCCGGTCCACTGCCCACCCAGCGCGAGGCC
>NZ_JAFLNG010000026.1 GCF_017427025.1 Streptomyces sp. FH025 | reverse complement strand
GGATCGGCGGGATCTGCCACTCCGGCGGCAGGTTCGGCGGCGCGGCCGCGTGGCCGCCGGGGTCCATCACGCCGATGACCGGCGAGGCGGGCTCGGACCGGTGACGGGCGCCGCCCGGCTCCGTGGCGGGGGCCGGGGCCTGGTCGCCCGGGCCCTCCTCGTTCTTGACGGTGCTGCGGACGACGACCGGCGGGATCGGACGCGAGCCGGGGATGTTGATCCGCACCCGGGTGGTCAGGGTGGTCTCGGTCTTCGGCCCGTCGTCCTCGCCGCCCGACCCGGCGCCCTGGTCGGCGCCGGCCACGGCCCGGCCGCCGCCGGGGAGGCCCGGCGTGCCGTAGGGCGGCGTGCCCGACGGGTAGGCGTCCGGACCCGTGCGCCGGGGCGTCGGGTTGGCGTTGTCAGATTCGCGGCTGCTCAATGCTGCTCTGCTCCGGGTTCGCGGGCGGGCCGTGCGGCGCGACCGCGGTTCGTGGTCGCCGGGCCTGGGGCAAACGGCGGTCGGGTACGACGTACTGCGGGACCACCATACTGGGAAGAGCTGAGCGGTGAACGGCTTCGGACAGATCCTGATACGTCCGGTTCTTCCGGTATGGGAGTACGGCGGAGTGCTCCTGACTGCGCGTTGTACGCGCTACCGTACGCGGCCGTCCGCCGGGGTCAGCGAGGAGGGTTGGGCACTCCCGGGAACCAGCCGCCGCGGGTCGGCAGGGTGGCGCAGATCACGCCCAGGACCGAGCCGGCGAACAGCCAGGCCAGCGAGGTGGCGTTGGACCACAGCACGTTGTCGCCCTCCGGCCGGGGCACCATCATCAGCATCATCGCCAGGAACCAGCCGCCCGCGGGCATCGCGGCCCCGAGCCGGGTGCCGGTGATCCGCAGGCCGGCGTAGAAGGTCGCGGCGGTGGCGGCGAGCGCCACCAGGACTCCGACCGGCGGCCACAGGGCCTGCACGAAGGATCCGCAGACCGACACCGCGACGCCCAGCAGGAAGAACAGGACGTAGGCCGCGATCCGGGCGACGAGCGGGGGCTGGGCCTCGGCCAGCCGCTCCTCGCGGGTGCCGAGGACGGTCGCCGCGAGGGAGCGGCGCGGCGGGGTGGCGGGCGCGGTCATCGGACGCTCTCCTCGGCGGGAGTCGGGTCGTGGTCCAGGCCCGCGAACAGGTCGTCCTCGGGCCGCTCCGGCCCGGCCTGGCCGCGCACCAGCTGGTAGTACTCGGTGGCGAACAGCGGCTGGCCGAGGTCGTTGGAGAGCGCGAAGAAGGCGCCGTCCACGGTGATCTGGGTGGCGTGCGCGGCCATCGCGGCGGCCTTGCGCCCCGCGTACGCGGCGCCGTCCAGCGCGGTGGTGACCACCTCGTCGGCCACCACCCCGGGCACGTCGGCGGGCTGCGCCACGCCCGGGAAGGGCGCCTTGGCGGCCGTCTCGGCGAGCCCGGACTCGATCACCGAGCGGGGCATCCGGTTCCAGTACACCTTGGCGATCCGCCAGGCCGCACCCAGCTCCGGGCGGTGCGCCGGGTCGGCGGCCAGCTCGTACGCGCGCATCGCGACCCGGTGCGCCTGGATGTGGTCCGGGTGCCCGTAGCCGCCGTTCTCGTCGTACGTGACCAGGACCTGCGGCCGCACCTCGCGGATCACCGCGACCAGGTGGCCGGCCGCCTCGTCGACGTCGGCCCGCCAGAAGGCGCCGGGCGCGTCGTTGTCGGGCACGCCCATCATCCCGGAGTCGCGGTAGCGCCCCGGGCCGCCCAGGAAGCGGAAGTCGGTGACGCCGAGCGCGCCCATCGCCGCGGTCAGCTCGCCGATCCGGTACGCGCCGAGGCGGTCGTCCCGATCGGCCGTCAGGTGGGCCAGCTCGGGCGGGATCACCTCGCCGCCCTCGCCGAGGGTGCAGGTCACCAGCGTCACCCGGGCGCCCTCGGCGGCGTACCGAGCCATGGTGGCGCCGTTGCCGATCGACTCGTCGTCGGGATGGGCGTGCACCAGGAGGAGGCGGCGGCCGGTAGTCGCGGTCATGGGGGAAAGCCTACGACCGTGACCGTGGGGTCAGAGTTTCAGGCCGTCGATCATCCCGGCCAGGTTGCTGGTGACCTGGCTGATCGACGGGGCGATCGAGCTGGAGGCCAGGTAGAAGCCGAGCAGCGCGCACACGATGGCGTGCGCCAGCTTGAGGCCGGAGCGGCGGATCAGCACCACCACGATCACCAGCATCAGCACGGCGGCGGAGATGTTCATGGCCATGCGGCACATACCCCTTCTCGGGTGCGCCGCCCCTGGGGGTGGGCGGCGGAGGGACCGTACGGGAATCGGGGCCGGGTGACCGGGGGCCGGGACGGGCCCGACGATCACCAGCCCGACAAGTCATACCCGATGGGTAAGGGTGCCATTACATTCGGTGAGTCCGCGCGCTCCGGGGCATCGGGGCACCGACGGGGCGCATGGGCCGGTCGGAGGGGGTTTCGACCTCTTTGGGGCGTACTTGGGGACGATGCTCCGAACGAGTGATCACCAGTCACCCGGTCGTGGGACCAAGGCGTCGTAGGGTCTGGTGCCATGACCTCCCACACCCCTGCGGACACCTTCCCCCGGCAGTACGCGCGGACCCTGCGCTACACCGTCGGCGCGCCCCGCTCCTTCTCCGTCGCACCGGACGGCTCGCGGGTCGTCTTCCTCCGCTCAGGCTCCGGTTCCGACCGGGCCAACCTGCTCTGGACCCTCGACACCGCCACCGGCGAGGAGCGGATCGCCGCCGACCCGGCCGCCCTGCTCGGCGGCGGCGAGGAGGACCTCTCGCCGGCCGAGAGGGCCCGCCGCGAGCGCAGTCGCGAGGGCTCGGCCGGCATCGTCGGCTACTCCCTGGACACGGCCGGGAAACTGGCCGCCTTCGCCCTGTCCGGCCGGCTGTTCACCGCCGACCTGATCACCGGCGCCACCGCCGAACTGCCCGCCCGCGGCCCGCTGTTGGACCCGCGGATCTCCCCGGACGGCGCGCACGTCGCGTACGCCAACACCGCCGGCGAGCTGCGGCTGACCCGCACCGACGGTGGCGGCGACCACGCGCTCGCCGAGCCGGACGGCCCGAACGTCACCTGGGGCCAGGCCGAGTTCATCGCCCAGGAGGAGATGGACCGCGACCGCGGCTTCTGGTGGTCCCCGGACGGTGACCGGCTGCTGGTCGAGCGCGCCGACGACAGCCCGGTGCGCCGCTGGTGGATCGCCGACCCGGCCAACCCGGAGCGCGAGCCCGCCGAGGTCGCCTACCCGGCGGCCGGCACCGCCAACGCCGAGGTCGGGCTCTGGCTGCTCGACCTGCACGGCGGGCGCACCGAGGTGAGCTGGGACCGCGAGGCCTTCCCGTACCTGGCCCGGGTGCACTGGTCCAGCGGAGGCGTGCCGCTGCTGCTGGTCCAGTCCCGCGACCAGCGCGCCCAGCGGATCCTCGGCCTGGACACGGTCACCGGCGCCACCGAGATGCTGTTCGAGGAGCACGACGAGGCCTGGCTGGAGGCCTTCTCCGGCGTTCCGGCCTGGACCCCGAACGGCAAGCTGGTGCGGATCTCCGACATCAAGGAGGTGCGCGAAGCCCCTCAGAAGGGTGGTGGCGGGCGACGGGAGGGCGGATTCCGTGCGCTGGTGGTCGGCGACCAGGCCGTCACCGGGGCCGACCTGCACCTGCGGTCCGTCCTCGCGGTCACCGAGGACGAGGTGTTCTTCACCGCCTCCGGCGGCGCCGAGGAGACCGACCCCGAGCCCGGCTGGATCGCCGTCGGCCGGATCAGCCACGACGGCAAGCGGCTCGGCTGGGAGTCCGCCAACGGCCGGCCGTTCACCTCCGTCACCAGCGCGGTGCACGCCGGCGGCATCACCGTCCGGGCCACCGCCGAGCCCGACCTGCCCGGCACGCTGGTCCAGGTCGCCCGCGACCTGCCGGAGGGCGTGGTGGTCGACGACGTCGCCACCATCGCCTCGTACGCCGAGACCCCGGTCATCACCGCCCGCCCGGTGTTCCGCTTCGCCGGAGAGCGCCGCATTCCGGCCGCCGTCTTCCTGCCCACCGGCTACGACCGGGAGCGCGACGGCCTGCTGCCCGTCCTGATGGACCCGTACGGCGGCCCGCACGGCCAGCGCGTCGTCCAGGCGCACAACCCGCACCTCAACTCGCAGTGGTTCGCCGACCAGGGCTTCGCGGTGGTCGTCGCCGACGGGCGCGGCACCCCCGGGCGCGGGCCGGCCTGGGAGAAGTCGATCGCCTTCGACTTCGCCGGGGCGACCCTGGACGACCAGGTGGAGGCGCTGCAGGCACTCGCCGAGGAATTCCCGCTGGACCTCGGCCGGGTCGCCATCCGCGGCTGGTCGTACGGCGGCTACCTCTCCGCGCTCGCGGTGCTGCGCCGCCCGGACGTGTTCCACGCCGCGGTGGCCGGGGCGCCGGTGACCGACTGGGGGCTGTACGACACCCACTACACCGAGCGCTACCTGGGCCACCCCGGCGAGCGGCCCGAGGTGTACGAGGCCAACTCGCTGAACGGGTACGCGGCCGGACTGGAGCGCCCGCTGATGATCATCCACGGCCTCGCGGACGACAACGTGGTGGCCGCCCACACCCTGCGGCTCTCCTCGGCGCTGCTCG
Source organism: Streptomyces sp. FH025 (assembly GCF_017427025.1). Lineage (GTDB taxonomy): Bacteria > Actinomycetota > Actinomycetes > Streptomycetales > Streptomycetaceae > Kitasatospora. The sequence continues at coordinate 22,576 of NZ_JAFLNG010000026.1, read as the reverse complement.
CGGCCGGCCGCCCGCACACCGTGCTGCCGCTGTCGGGCGTCACGCACATGACCCCGCAGGAGGAGGTCGCGGAGAACCTGCTGCTGCTCCAGGTCGACTTCGTGAAGCGCTCGCTGGGGGTCTGATCAGCTGAACCGGCGGCCGGCCCCCTCGTCAGCGATGGGCGTGACGCGGGTACCGGCCGCCGGCATGACATCCGTCATGCCGAAGCCACGACGGCCGACACTGCCGCCGTCGGCCGCCCGCGCGGGACTCTGTGGTGGTGCGAACAGCACCGTGCGCGACACCACCAGGAGAGAGGAGCGGGCGATGGTGACCGAGGTGGCCGCCTTCCGCGGCGTCGGCAAGAGCTACGGGCGGGTGCGCGCCGTGGACGGACTGGACCTCGTGCTGCGGCCGGGCGAGACCGTCGCCCTGCTCGGCCCGAACGGTGCCGGGAAGTCCACCAGCCTGGACCTGCTGCTCGGCCTGCGCGAGCCCGACCGGGGCAGCGTGACGCTGTTCGGCGGCACCCCGCGGTCGGCGATCGAGGCCGGCCGGGTCGGCGCGATGCTGCAGAGCGGCGGGCTGATGACCGACGTCAAGGTCCGCGAGCTGGTCCGGCTCGCCTGCGACGTGCACCCGCGCGGTCGGTCGGTCACGGGGGTGCTGACCGACGCCGGGATCACCGAGCTGGCGGACCGTCGGGTCGACAAGCTGTCCGGCGGCCAGGAGCAGCGGGTCCGCTTCGCCCTGGCGATCGCGGGCGACAGCGACCTGATCGTGCTGGACGAGCCCACCACCGGCATGGACGTCAGCGTCCGGCAGGCGTTCTGGGCGAGCATGCGGGCGCAGGCCGACGCCGGGCGCACGGTGCTGTTCGCCACCCACTACCTGGAGGAGGCCGACTCGATCGCCGACCGCGTCCTGGTGCTGCACCGGGGCCGGCTGATCGCCGACGGCAGCTCCGCGGAGATCAAGGCGCGGGCCGGTGCCCGCCGGATCGCCTTCGAACTCCACGACGGGGACGGCGAGTTCGAGGAGTCCGTGCTGCGCGCGCTGCCGGGCGTGCAGGCGATGGACGTCACCGCGAGGGTCCCCGGGGTGCGGACCGTGCGGATCCGCACCGCGGACGCCGACGCGAGCGTGGCCGCGCTCTACCGGGCGGGCCTGTACCCGCGCGGGCTGGAGGTCACCGGGGTGGGCCTGGAGCAGGCCTTCCTGACCATCACGGGCGACCTGGACAAGCAGGACCTGGTAGAGGAGAGCGCGCGATGACCACCCTGATCAAGCTGGAGATCCTGCGGACCCTGCGCAACCGGCGCTACCTGCTCTTCACCGTCGCCTACCCGGCGCTGTTGTACGTCTTCTTCATCCACGCCTACGACTCCACCAAGCTGGCCGGCGGCCTGCCGGTGAAGACGTACTTCATGGTCTCGATGGCCACCTTCGGCGCGGTCGGCGCGGTGCTCTCCGGCAGCGCGCAACGGATATCGCTGGAGCGCAAGAGCGGCTGGGTGCGCCAGCTGCGGCTGACCGCGCTGCCCGGCCGGGCGTACACCATCGGCAAGATCGCGGCGACCGCGGTGACCACGCTGCCGGCGATCCTGGTGGTCTTCGCGGTCGGCCTGACCCAGGGCGTCTCGCTGAGCGTGCCGCAGTGGATCGGGCTGGCGGCCGCGCTGTGGCTGGGCAGCTTCGTGTTCGCCGCGCTCGGGGTGGCGCTCGGGTACGCGGCGACGCCGGACGCGGTGCAGCCGATCGTGATGATCACCTACATGGCGATGGCGCTGCTCGGCGGCACCTGGTTCCCGGTGAGCGGCTCGCTGGAGAAGTTCGCCCGGTTCAACCCGGTGTACCTGTACAACCGGCTGGCCACCTTCACCCGGCCCGGGCAATCGCTGGACCTGGTCGCGGTCGCCGGACTGGCCGCCTTCTTCACGGTGTTCCTGGTCGCCGCCGCCGCGTTGTACCGCCGCGACACCCGCCAGGCATGATGATCGACATGAGTGACGCGCGCCGGATCCACCGCACCGACGAACAGCCGGAGGTGGGTGTGGCGCGCGCCGCGTTCATGAACCTCCCCGGCTCCCCGGTGGAGACCCGGCGGCAGCTGCTGGTCAAGGTCGCCTGGATGCTGCTGTGGATGACCTACCTGGCCTACCCGGCGGGTGACCTGATCCACGGCGGCCACAGCGTGGTCGGCCAGGTGCTCGGCTGGGCCTGCCTGGCGGTCTTCGTGGTCTCGTACGTCCTGCTGGTGATCTTCCGCTCGCAGGCGGGGATGAAGCCGCGGGCCTGCCAGGTGGTCGTCGGGACGATGATCGTCCTCGCCGTCGCCTCCTCCTTCGTGCTCGGCGGCGCCTTCCTGACCATGTTCATCTACGCCTCGGTGTGCCTCGCGGTCATCACCCCGCCGAACCTCGCGCTGCGCGCGCTGGTCGGCATGGCCGCGCTCACCGCCGCTACCGGCCTGCTGATCCACGCCGGGAACGACAACATCTCCACCTTCACCCTCAGCGCCTTCCTCTCCGGCGTCGCGATGACCGGCCTGCAGCGGCTGGTCGCCACCATGAAGGAGCTGCGCGAGGCCCGCGCCGCGGTCGCGCACCTGGCCGCCTCCGAGGAGCGGCTGCGGCTCGCCCGCGACCTGCACGACCTGCTCGGGCACTCGCTGTCGCTGATCACCCTGAAGAGCGAGCTGGCCGGGCGGTTCATGGATGCCGGCAAGGACGAGGCGGCCCGGGCGCAGGTCGCCGACATCGAGCAGGTCGCCCGGCAGTCGCTGATCGACGTCCGGGAGGCGGTGACCGGTTTCCGCCGCCCCACCCTGCCGGTCGAGCTCGCCGCCGCCCGTACCGCGCTGGCCGCCGCGCAGATCCGGCTGGAGGCCGCGCCGGAGCTGGTGGACACCTGGCCGTCGCTGGCCAACGAGGAGGCGGGCGCGCTGGCCTGGGCGCTGCGCGAGGCCGTCACCAACATCGTCCGGCACGGTGAGGGCGCGACCGTCTGCACGGTGCGGGCGGACGAGAGCTGGGAGCCGAGCGGCGAGCGGTACGCCGTCCTGGAGATCACCGACGACGGGCGCGGGCCGGGCAAGTCCCAGCCGGGGAACGGGCTCTCCGGCCTGGAGGAGCGGCTGGCGCTGGTCGGCGGGCGGCTGGAGACCGGGCCGGGGGTGCGGGGGAAGGGCTTCCGGCTGCGGGCCTCCGTGCCGCTGCGGACGGTGCCCGCGCCCGCTGCGAGCACTCCCTAGCCCCGCTGCGAACACTCCCTAGACGGAGGGCAGTTCCAGCACGAAGCGGGCCCCGCGCGGGGCGTGCGCGACGCGCAGGGTGCCGCCGTGGCGGGTGGCGATGTCCGCCGCGATGGCCAGGCCCAGGCCACTGCCGCCGGCGTCGCGGCTGCGTGCCTCGTCGAGCCGGGTGAACGGCTCGAAGATCCGCTCGCGGTCCTGCTCCGGCACGCCCGGGCCGTCGTCCCGGACCTCCAGGACGCAGCCGCGGCCGGTCTGCCGGGCGGACAGCACCACCTCGGCGCTCGCGTGCCGCCGGGCGTTGTCCAGCAGGTTGCGCACCAGCCGGTGCAGCCGGATCCGGCTGCCGCGCACCAGTACCGCCTCCGGCGCGTCCACCCGCAGGGCGGGCCGGGCGCCGACCACCGGGCGGTACTGGTCGGCGAGTTCGCGCAGCACGGCGGACAGGTCCACGACGGTCTGCCGGCCGGCCGTCTCCGGGTGCGCGCCCCGGGCCAGGAACAGCAGGTCCTCGGTGAGCTGCTGGAGCCGCTCCACCGAGGTGAGTGCCTCCCGGGTGGCGGCCGGCCAGTCGGTGCGCTCGGGGTGGGCGAGCGAGACCTCCAGGTTGGTGCGCAGCGCGGCGATCGGGCTGCGCAGCTCGTGCGAGGCGTCCGCGACGAAGCGCTGCTGCTGGACGGCCGAGCGTTCCAGCCGGTCCAGGGTGGCGTTGGTGGTCCGGGCCATCCGGGCGATCTCGTCCCCGGAGCGCGGCACCGGGACCCTGCGGTCCAGCCGGTGCTCGCCGATCTCGGCCAGCTCGGCCCGGATCGCCTCCACCGGGCGCAGCGCCCGGCGGGTCGCCGCCCAGGCCATCAGCGCGACCAGCAGCGCGGCGGTCGGTACGCCGACCATCAGGACCGGGTCGATGGTGTGCAGCGAGGCCTCGGCGGCGAACGGGGTGGCCAGCACGTACACGGTGAACGGGCCGACCAGCGGCTTCATCGGTTGGCCGGCCTGGTCGTTCTCCCGCAGCAGCGGGCTCCAGCTGCCCATCGCGGTGAAGGTGCGCCCCGAGTAGCGGTTGGCGGCGGCCGGTCCGGCCGGGCCGATGGTGATCCGCTGCACGGACTGCCAGTTGTCCGGTGCCAGGCGCGGGGCGGTGGCGGGCGGCTCCCCGGCCAGGTGCTGGGTGGTCAGCGGGCCGCCCATGGTCAGCACCTGGCCGTCGCTGTCCAGCACGACGTACGGCAGGCTGCCGCTGTCGACGAGCTGCTGGCCGTGCTTGTAGCCGCTGCTGAGCTCGCGGGCCTGCTCCCGGGCGTCCGCCTCGGCGGCGGCCAGCTGGGCGTCGTACATGTGGCCGCGCAGCCACCAGGCGCCGCCGGCGAGCAGCAGCAGCGCGGCCAGGCCGGCCGCCACCGAGGTGCGCAGGCGGGTGGAGAGGCGGCCGAGCACCGTCAGGCCTCCAGGCGGTAGCCGGCGCCGCGCACGGTGGTGATCGAGTGGACGCCGAACGGGGTGTCCACCTTGCGGCGCAGCATGCTGACGTACACCTCGACGATGGACTCCTCGCCGTCGAAGGCGATGTCCCACACCTCGTCGACGATCCGGCGCTTGGACAGCACCTCACCGGGATGCTCGGCCAGGCAGCGCAGCACGGCGAACTCGCGCTCGGTGAGGGTGATCTCGGCGCCACCGCGGCCGCAGCGGCGGGCCGCCGGGTCCAGCCAGAGGTCGCCGACGCGCAGCAGCGGGCCGGGGGTCTGGCTGCGGCGGATCAGGGCGCGCAGGCGGGCCAGGAAGACCAGGTAGGAGAACGGCTTGGTGAGGTAGTCGTCGGCGCCGGTGTCCAGGCCTTCGGCCTCGTCGTACTCGCCGTCCTTGGCGGTCAGCATCAGGATCGGGGTGGTGACGCCGTCGGCGCGCAGCGCCTCGCACACCTTGTAGCCGTTCAGGCCGGGCAGCATGATGTCGAGCACGATCGCCCGGTAGGCGTGCCGCTGGGCCAGTCGTAGGCCGGTCAGGCCGTCGGGGGCGAGGTCGACGGTGTAGCCCTCGGCCTCCAGTCCGCGCCGGACGGCCGCGGCGACCTGGGCGTCGTCCTCCACCACCAGTATCTCCATGCGGATCAGGATGCCACCGGCCCGGCGTCCGCTCCTTAAAGGGTCTTCAGCTTTCTCAGCCCCGCTTCAGGAGGTTTCGCGCATGCTCTCGGCGTTCTCGCCGGCCCGGTCGGGCCGGTGCCCGGATCGAGAGGGGCTGGCGGATGACCGTGGGAGGGGTTGAGTCCGGTGTGGAGGCGCAACGTGCGCCGGGCGCGGGCCGCCGGGGTTTCGGTGGAGGAGGGCGGCGTCGACGACCTGCCGGAGTTCTACCGGCTGGTGGAGGAGACGCAGGTGCGCGGGGGCTTCCGGCTCGGTCGTCAGTTCGAGTACTATCTGCGCCAGTTCACCGCCCTCAACGAGGAATGCGCCGGTCGGATGCGACTGTTCCTGGCCCGGTACGAGGGCGCCGTGCTGGCCGCGCACACGCTGAACACGGTCGGGCCGCGGGCCTGGTACCTCACCGGCGGCTCCGCCTCGCACGGGCGGGAGGCGCGGCCCGGCAACGCCCTGCAGTGGGCGCTGATCCGGACCGCGCACGGGCTCGGCGCGGCCGAGTACGACCTGCGCGGCGTCCAGCCGAGCCTGGATCAGGACGGGCCCGAATACGGGCTGTTGCGGTTCGAACTCGGCACCGGGGGGCTGGTCGTGGAGGGTGTGGGGGAGTGGGAGCTGCCGCTGGTCCGGCCGTTGGACGCGGCGTTCCGGCGCTATCTGGCGCGGAGGCAGAGATGAGCGTGCTCGATCGGCCCGCCGCGGCCTCCCGTCACCGCAAGCCGCGCCGTACCCTCCCGCCCAGCCTGGTGATGGCGGCCGGGACGATCGTGTCCCGGGTCACCGGCTTCGTCCGCTCCGCGCTGCTGGTGGCCGTGCTCGGCTCGGGGGTGCTCGCGGACGGGTACAACGTCGCCAACACCGTGCCCAACATCCTGTTCATGCTGCTCATCGGCGGCGCGATGAACACCGCGCTGGTGCCCCATCTGGTGCGCGCCGCCAAGGAGTCGGAGGACGGCGGGGCGGCGCACGTCGACCGGCTGGTGACGGTGCTGGTGGTCGCCCTGCTGGTGCTGGCCGCCGTGGTGGTGCCGAGCGCACCGTACGTCGTGCGGGCCTACACCTCCTACGGGGGTGCGCAGTTGGACCAGACGGTGCTGCTGGCGTACCTGTGCCTGCCGCAGGTGTTCTTCTACGGGCTGTTCACGGTGCTCGGCCAGATCCTCAACGCCCGGCGGCGGTTCGCGCCGATGGCCTGGTCGCCGGTGCTCAACAACGTCGTGGTCATCGGGGTGTTCGGGGCGTACGTCGGGCGGAGCTCGTTCTCCTCCGGCGACCTGGTGGTCCTCGGGGCCGGGACGACGCTCGGCGTCGTCGCCCAGAGCCTGGTGCTGCTGCCCTGCCTGTGGGCCGCCGGAGTACGGCTGCGGCCGCGCTGGGACTGGGGGCAGGCCGGGCTCGGCGAGCCGCTGCGGGCGGCGGGCTGGACGCTGCTGCTGGTGCTCAGCGACCAGGTCAGCTACTGGGTGGTGACCAGGCTGTCCACGCTGGTCGGCTCCGACGCCGCCGCGGCCGGACTGCCGGGGGTCGGGTACACCGCGTACAGCAGCGCGTACCTGCTGTGGATCGTGCCGCACGGCGTGGTCACCGTCTCCGTGGTGACGGCGGTCATCCCCGCGCTGAGCGCCGCCACCGACCCGGCCGAAGTGCGCACCCTGCTCTCCCGAACCGTGCGCACCGTCGGCGTGGTCACCGTGCCGGCCGCCTGCGCGTTCGCCGTCCTGGCGCCGCAGTTGTGCGCCCTCGCCTTCGGGCACGGCCGTACCGGCGACGAGGACGTGCAGGCGATCGCCGGCATGCTGATCGCCTTCGCGCCCGGTCTGGTCCTCTACTCCGCCTCCTACGCGCTCACCCGCACCTTCTACGCCCTCGGCGACAGCCGCACCCCCTTCCTGCTCAACCTCCTCCCGGTCGCCGCCACGGCGGGCGGCGCGGCGCTCTGCCACCACCTGCTGCCGCTGCGTTGGGCCGTCACCGGCATGGCGGGCTGCTACGGCGCCTCCTTCCTGCTCACCTGCGCGGCCGCCGCCCTGCTCCTGCGCGAGCGCCTCGGCCCCCTGCGGGTGGCGGGCGCCCACGTGAAGCTCCTGCTGGCCGCCCTGCCCGCCGCGGCCGCGGCCTGGTACACCACCCGCTTCGGCCTGGTACCCGCCGCCGCGGCCCTCGCCCTCGTGTACCTGCTCCTCGCCAGGCTCCTCCGCATCGAAGAACTGTCCGCCCTCACCACGCGATTGCGCCGCCGTTCATGAACGACCTGCCCAACGACATCGCCCACGTCCTCGACGCCCTCCTCTCCGAGGACCACCCGCTGCGCGCCCAACTCCCGTACCTGCGCATCGAATCCGGCTGCACCTGCGGTTGCACCGCCTACTTCACGGGCCCCGACACCGTCACCGGCGCGGAGATCGTGGCCGAGGCGACCATCGGCTGCGACGGCGAGGTCCTGCTCTTCGCCGAGGGCGGCCGACTCTCCTGGCTGGAGGTCTGTTCCTGGACCGACCCCAAACTCACCCTCTCCGACGCGGCCCGACACCTCCTCCAGGAACCCGGCGCCCCCGACTGATCGTCCTACCCGGCATGTCCACCGTTCTCGTCCTCGGCTTCGACCCGCACGCCGTCCCCGGCATGGACGGCGACGGCCTGCGGGCCGTCCTCGACGCCGAACTCGCCCGCTTCGCCGACCACGGCATCGACGCGTCGATGACCCTGGTCGCCCCCGACGGGACCGCCGAACCCGCGATCACCGCCGCCCTCGCCTCCCGCGCGTGGGACGTCGTCGTCATCGGCGGCGGCATCCGCAAGCCCGAGCCCGCCCTGCCCCTCTTCGAACTCGTCGTCAACCTCGTGCGCCGCCACGCCCCGCAGGCCGCCATCGCCTTCAACACCACCGGCGCCGACAGCCTCGACGCCGCCCGCCGCTGGCTGGAGTAGGAAGTCGGCCCGTCCGACTTCCTACTCCAGCTCCCGCCGGTAGCGGAGGGCGGGGCGGCCGGAGAGGAGGAACTCCTCGGTGGCGGTGAAGGCGTTGCGGGTGAGGACGGCGCGGGAGGCCGGGTTGTCCAGGGTGGTGACGGCGGTCAGGGCGCGGAGGGCGTACGAGCGGGCGGCGAGGTGGCAGGCCCGGGCCACGGCGGCCTTCGCGAGGCCCCGGCCGGCAGCGGACTCGGCGATGCGGTAGCCGAGTTCGGCGGTGCCGTCGGCGAGGTCGACCAGGTTGAGGCGGCCGACCAGGGCGCCGTTCACGTCCAGGACGAGGTGGAACCGGCAGGTGCCCTCGGCCTGTTCGGCGAGCAGAGCGGCGTGGCGGGCCGGGAACTCGGCGAAGTAGGCGTCGCCCCGGTCGGGGACGGTACGGGCGAACCAAGCCCGGTTGGCGAGCTCGAAGGCGAGCAACGCGTCGGCGTGCTCGGCGCGGAGGGGCTCCAGGGTCGGCATCCGGCCAGTCTGGCCCGCAGGGCCTCGGTGAACCACTCGAACACCGGGTGCGGTCGGTGGGCGGGACGAGCCCGGTGCGCCGGGCGAGGCCGCCGATCGAGTAGCGGATGCCGTCTCCGTCCACGGGGACCACTGCGCGGTCTCCCCCTGGCGGAGACTCAAGCCCGGCCCCCTCTAAGGTCGTGGCCATGGGTAACGCAGAGAACGACCCCTCGATCCGCGTGCTGCTCGCCGAGGACCAGGGGATGGTCCGGGAGGCGCTGGCGGCGCTGCTCGGGCTGGAGGGGGACATCGACGTCGTCGCGCAGGTGGGCCGCGGGGACGAGGTGGTGGCGGCGGTGCTGGCGAACGAGGTGCAGGTCGCCGTGCTGGACATCGAGATGCCGGGCATGACGGGCATCGAGGCGGCGGCCGAGCTGCGCCGCCGGGTGCCGGGGACGAAGGTGGTCATCGCGACGACCTTCGGCCGCCCCGGCTATCTGCGCCGGGCGATGGAGTCCGGTGCGGACGCTTTCCTGGTGAAGGACGCGCCCGCCGCCGAGCTGGCCGAGGCGATCCGCCGGGTGCTGCGCGGCGAGCGGGTGATCGATCCGGTGCTGGCGGCGGCCGCGCTGGCCGAGGGCGCGAACCCGCTGACCCCGCGCGAGCGGGACGTGCTGGGCGCGGCCGCGGACGGCGCGGTGAACGCGGACATCGCGCGGCGGCTGCACCTGTCGGAGGGGACGGTCCGCAACTACCTCTCGATGGCGATCCAGAAGACCGAGGCCCGCAACCGCACCGAGGCGGTCCGGATCGCCCGGGAGAAGGGCTGGCTGTAGCGGCCGCCGAGAGGCAGCCGCCTAGTTGAGCCGGTGCCGCGCCGCCCGGGCCTCCTGCCGGACCTTGGCGGCGCCGTCCGGGTCGAAGGCGTCCAGGATCTGCGCGTACGAGTCCATCTCCGCCGAGCCGCCGAGGAAGTCCCCCATCCGCACCAGGAGTTCGGCCCGTTCCAGCCGCAGCTGGGCGGGGTGGCGGGGGAGCAGCAGGGCGAGTTCGGTGGCCCACAGCTGGGTGCGGGCGTGTTCGGGCCGGTCGGCCGCCCAGGCGCGGATGTTGCCGAGTATCCGCAGCACGATGTCCAGCGGCTGGGCCGGGGTGAGCAGGGAGGGGGTGAACTCGTGCCCGGAGGCGGCGACCAGGTGTTCGACGTCGGCCGGGTCGAGCAGCCGCCCGCCGTGGAACGGGTCGGCGAGGACGAACTGCTCACCGCCGGTCGGGCCGCCGACCGCGACGATGAAGTGCCCGGGCAGCGCGATGCCGTGGCCGAGCGCTCGCCGTCCGGGCCGGAGGAGACCGCGGCCCTGCTCGCCGCCGTGCTCGGCGGGCGGGAGCGGTTCCACGGGCGGCAGTCCGACTACCGGCGGCTGGAGTCCTCACTGCTGCCCGATGTGCTGCGGCGGCGAGCAGGCACAGCAGCACCGGATCGGGGTGCTCGGTGCGGGCGGCGGTCCGGAAGCGGTCTCTGCTCTGCTCGGTCACGGTGACGGCGACGGCTTTCGTACGGCGGACGGACAAGCGGACAAGCGGACGAACAAGGACGTAACGGTCGGGCGGTCACTCCTGGGGAAGGGGTGCGTAGTGGTAAGTGTGACTGGTCGTGAAGCCGAGTCCGTCATACAGCGCGATCGCCCCCTCGTTCCCCGCCTCGACCTGGAGGTACGCGCCGCTCGCGCCCTCCTCGGCCGCGCGGGAGGCGAGCACCGCCATGACCGCCGTCGCCAGCCCGGCCCGCCGGGCGTACGGCTGGACCTCGATCGCGCCGAAGCAGGCCCAGGGGCCGTCGACGACGCAGCGCCCGATCGCCAGCGGCGGCTGCCCGGGGGCGCCCGGCACGGTGGCGAACCAGACCGAGGGGCCGCCGTGCAGCACCCGCCGGGCCGCCTCCCGTACGGCCGGGTCCTCGCCGAGCCGCCCGTACAGCGACATCCAGCCGATGTCGGCCGTCCGCGAGAGCCGGACCCTGTCCTGCCCGGCGCCGGCCCGGGCCACCCCGGCCAGCGGGGCGGTGCGCACCAGAGTGGGGGAGCGCAGCGGGCCCAGCAGCGCCCGCAGTTCGTCCGCCGTCCCGGGCGTGACCACCTCGACCAGGGCGGGAAGCCCACGCGCCGCGTACCAGTCCCGTACGGCGGCCAGCGCCTGGGGAAGCGGCAGCCCGGGGTCGCCGAGGGCCTGGACGGAGTTGGCGCGCTGGGTGAACCCGGCGGCCGCGCGCAGCGTCCACTCGCCGAGCGCCTGCTGCTCGACCCCGGGCCAGCCGCGTCCCGCGATCCGCTGCAGCTCGACCGGCGTGGCGGCCGGCAGCGGCGCGCGCCGCGCCGGGAACGGCGGCACGACCTTGCCCGCGACCAGCAGCTTCTCCGGCACGAGGACCGGCTCGCCCGAGCGCGGAACCACGGTCAGTCCATGATCGTCCCACGATGTGAGCACGCCGATCGAATCCCGGAACACCGGTCGGTCGTCCACGAACTCCGAGAGACGCCGGACGGACACGCGTCGTCCCACGTCAGAGCGATCTATCCGGACTTCCGGACGGCTCTGCGACGGGTCTCGAGTCATGATCAGGCCACCTCCTGTGCATTTGCGGTCTCCGACCCGCGATACTAGGGGCGGGCATCGACGACGCCGCGCTCACCGCGCACGCGAGCAGAACAGAACGGGCCGCCAGGCCCTTCCGAGGAGGAACGACAGCGTGACCTACGTCATCGCGCAGCCTTGTGTCGACGTGAAGGACAAGGCGTGCATCGAAGAGTGCCCGGTTGACTGCATTTACGAGGGCAACCGCTCCCTCTACATCCACCCGGATGAGTGTGTCGACTGTGGCGCTTGCGAGCCGGTCTGCCCGGTCGAGGCGATCTTCTACGAGGACGACACTCCCGAGGAGTGGAAGGACTACTACAAGGCGAACGTCGAGTTCTTCGACGACCTGGGTTCGCCCGGTGGCGCCTCGAAGCTCGGCCTGATCGAGCGGGACCACCCGTTCATCGAGGCCCTGCCGCCGCAGAACGCCGATCACTGACGATCGGTGGCATCTGAAGCTGTGAGCACCGACAACAGCACGCGCGCGCCGTTCCCGGGCCACCCGGGGGCGGCGCGCCGCGTTTCGAACCGGCTCCCGGTGTTCCCCTGGGACAAGCTGGAGCCCTACAAGGCCACCGCCCTCGCCCACCCGGGCGGCCTCTGCGACTTCTCCGTCGGCACCCCGGTCGACCCGGTCCCCGAGGTGATCCAGAAGGCGCTGGCCGCGCACACCGACACGCCCGGCTACCCGACCGTCTGGGGCCCGCTGGAGCTGCGCGAGGCGATCGCCGGCTGGCTGAACCGCCGCTGCGGCGCCGAGATCGGCCCGCAGGCCGTCCTGCCGACCGTCGGCTCCAAGGAGCTGGTGGCCTGGCTGCCGACCCAGCTCGGCCTCGGCCCGGGCGACCAGGTCGCCTACCCGCGGCTGGCGTACCCGACCTACGAGGTGGGCGCACGGCTGTGCGGCGCCGAGCCGGTCGAGTACGACTCGGTGGACGAGCTGGACGGCTCCCGGGTGCGCCTGCTCTGGGTGAACTCGCCGTCCAACCCGACCGGCCGGGTGCTCGGCGCGGACGAGCTGCGCCGCGCCGTCGAGTGGGCCCGGGAGCACCGGGTGCTGCTGGTCAGCGACGAGTGCTACCTGGAGCTCGGCTGGGAGGCCGAGCCGGTCTCCGTGCTGCGCCCGGACGTCTGCGGGAACGACCACGAGGGCCTGCTGGCCGTCCACTCGCTCTCCAAGCGCTCCAACCTGGCCGGCTACCGCGCCTCCTTCGTGGCGGGCGACCCGGTGGTGGTCAGGGAGCTGCTGGAGGTGCGCAAGCACGGCGGCATGATCGTGCCGGCGCCCGTCCAGGCGGCGACCGTCGCGGCGCTGGCGGACGACGCGCACGTGGCCGAGCAGCGCGGGCGGTACGCGGCCCGGCGCTCGGCGCTGCGGGCGGCGCTGGAGGCGTACGGCTTCCGGATCGAGCACTCCGAGGCCAGCCTGTACCTGTGGGCGACCCAGGACCGCCCGTGCTGGGAGACCGTGGCGGAGCTGGCCGGGCTGGGCATCCTGGTGGCGCCCGGCGACTTCTACGGGCCGGCCGGCGAGCGCTTCGTCCGGGTGGCGTTCACCGCGACCGACGAGCGGGTGGCCGCGGCCGTGGAGCGGCTGAACGCGGCGGCTCGCTGACGGCACGCTCACGTCACGCGGAAGGGGGTGGTGTTCCGGTCGGGAACACCACCCCCTTCGTCATGCGGACTACAGCGGCAGGCCGCTGATGCTGCCGCCGTTCGCGCCGCCCAGCAGCCCGCCGAGCGGGCCGAGCAGGCCGGTGAGGCCGGACAGCGGGTTGTTCTGGCCGAGGTCGGCGCCGCCGAGGCGGTTGGCCGAGCCGTGCTCGGCGAGGCCCAGCACGTCGGTGGCCGGCAGGGTCTGCTCCACCGAGCCGAGCGGCAGCGCCCGCTGGACCGAGCCGAGCGGCAGCGCGTCGGCGACGGCGCCCGCGCCGGGGACGGCGCCGGAGAGCTTGTCGGCGCCGGGCAGGCCCTGGGTGAGGGAGCCCGCCTGGGCGAGGTCGCCGACCGCGCCGGCGTTGGCGCTGCGGGTGCCCGCGCTCTTGCCGGTGACGGCCTCGCCGAGCTTGCCGGCCAGGCCCGAGGCGACCTTGGGGGTGACGGCGGAGAGCTCGCCGGTGGTGGCGGCGGTCTGGTCGACCGGGGCGGTCAGCGAGCTGGCCTTCTCGTTCGCCTCCGGGAGCTGCTGGGCGACGATGCTCCCGGCGGCGTCGGCGGCGGACGGCACGCCCGCGGCGACGGTGGCCGCCCCGGTGGTGCCGGCGGCCTGGCCGAGCTGGTGGGTGGTGTGCTGAAGGGTGGAACCGGCGTTGTTGTTGGTCAGCTGGCCCAGGGGCGCCGCGAGGTCGCTCTTGGGAAGCAGGGCGTCCCCGCCCAGGGCGGACGCGGAGCCGGCCGCGACCAGCGGGGTCGCTCCGGCCGCCACGACGAGCGCGGCCTGGGCGATCCGGCGCGTGAGGGGGTGAGACATGGGGCTCCTCGAAGGGGTCTGGGTCCGTCCCGTCCACCCGGGTGGACGACCGGTCGTGGACGGGACCGGCGGACGACGTTGTTACCGCTTGAGAAGCCAGAAGGTTTCGGCCGGTGCAAGGAATGTTCCCGACCGACCATCGGATGGTACGACCGCAACGGCGGCGCCTGTCGGGCCCGCCGCGTGCCGCCGGACCGGCCCCGGTCAAGGGAAGTGACGGTTCTCCACCCGGGGTCGCCGGAACGGGGGGTCGGTCCACCGGGGTTGACCCGAATCACCCGTCCGGCGGCAACCCGAACACCAGTGCGTCAGCTCTTGTCGTACGGTGCCAGGGTGACCTGGACGAGCTTGGTCGACGTGCCGGAGCCCTGGGTCTGCCAGCCGTCCTCCGACTCGGTCTTGCGCCAGATCTTCCCGTCGTAGGCGACCGTCGCGATGCCCAGCTGCTGGGCCTGGGCGACCGCCCAGTGGGCCACCTCCCAGCCACTGGCCCGCTCGGCGCTCACCCCGCCGTCCGCCGCGGCGTCCGCCGAGGAGGTCAGCGCGGCGGCGGCCGGGTCCGGGGTCAGCGAGACCGCGTGCTCGGCGCCCTTGATCGTCGAGGCGTAGCCGGCGGCCGGGGTGACCGTCCGGCCGAACTCCCGCCGCACCCGGTCGGACAGCACCTGGGTGCGGTCCGGCAGCGCGGCCGGAGTGGCCGAGGCGCCCGCCGTCGGCGAGGACGCGTCCGCCGGGGCCGGCTTGGCGAAGTCCTTCACCACGCAGTTGAAGGAGCCGGGCTCGCGCCCGGACAGCGCCGAGGTGAGCAGCGTCGCCTTGGTCTCGTGCTTGGCGTACGCCTGCGGGTAGCCGCTCTTCTGCACCGCCTGGGCCGCGTCGGTCAGCGGGATCCGGGTGTAGCCGGGCACCTTGACCAGACCGTCCAGGAACTTGTTGGTCGCGTACACCGGGTCCGCGATCTGCTCGGGCGTGCCCCAGCCCATCGAGGGCCGCTGCTGGAACAGGCCGATCGAGTCCCGGTCGCCGCCCGCGAGGTTGCGCAGCTTGGACTCCTGCATGGCGGTCGCCAGCGAGATCGCGGTCGCCCGGTCCGGCAGCCCGCGCGAACGCGACACCGCGGCGATCGTCGCGGCGTTGGCGGCCTGCGGCAGCTCCAGCGTGCCGTTGCCGGCCGCGGTCTTCACCGTGCACTCCTCGGTGGCGCCCTGCCGGAAGCCGAACCACCAGATCCCGACCACGGCCAGACCCGCCACCATCGCCAGACCGAGCAGTCCGACCAGCACGAGCAACAGCGCGCGCAGCGGACCGCGGCGGCGGGGAGTCGACTCCTCGTCCAGCTCCTCGCTGCTCCTTCTCCTGGCCACCCTCGCCCCTCTCGCGCCCTCACCTTGATCCGACACCGTACCCACTCGGACGGGTGTGCGGCGCATCCCGGTTGCCGATCCGGGTCCCGACCGTGTCACAGAACGCCCACGCCGGGCGCACATCACTGTGGCTAGGCTGGCGCCATGAGCAGCCCGAACCCGACGCCCCTGGACCTCACTCTCGACGGCGGCGCGCTGACCGCCCGACTCGTCGACTTCCCCTCGGTGAGCGGCGACGAGCAGGCGCTCGCCGACGCCGTGGAGGCCGCCCTGCGCGGCTACCCGCACCTCACCGTGGACCGCCACGGCAACAACGTGGTCGCCCGGACGAACCTCGGCCGCGCCGAGCGCGTCCTGCTCGCGGGCCACCTGGACACCGTGCCGATCGCCGACAACCTGCCCTCGTACGTCGAGGGCGACCTGCTCTACGGCTGCGGCACCTCGGACATGAAGGCCGGCGTGGCCGTCCAGCTGCGCCTCGCGGCCACCGTGCCCGAGCCCAACCGCGACCTCACCTTCGTGTTCTACGACTGCGAGGAGGTGGAGGCCCACCGCAACGGCCTCGGCCACCTCGCCAAGGAGCACCCGGAGTGGCTGGCCGCCGACTTCGCGGTGCTGATGGAGCCCAGCGGCGCCGTGGTCGAGGGCGGCTGCCAGGGCACCCTGCGGGCGCAGATCCGGCTCTCCGGGGTGCGCGCCCACTCGGCCCGCAGCTGGCTCGGCGACAACGCCATCCACCACGCCGCCGAGGTGCTCACCCGGCTGGCGGACTACGAACCGCGCCGGGTGGAGATCGACGGCCTGGAGTACCGCGAGGGCCTCAACGCGGTGCGGATCGACGGCGGCGTGGCCGGCAACGTGATCCCGGACGAGTGCGTCGTCACGGTCAACTTCCGCTACGCGCCGGACCGCAGCGAGGCCGAGGCGGAGAAGCACGTGCGCGAGGTCTTCGACGGCTTCGAGCTGACCGTGACCGACTTCGCCCCGGGCGCCCTGCCCGGCCTCTCGCAGCCGGCCGCGCAGGCCTTCCTGGCGGCCACCGGCGGCCAGGCCCGGGCCAAGTTCGGCTGGACCGACGTCGCCCGGTTCAGCGCGCTCGGCGTCCCGGCGGTCAACTACGGCCCCGGTGACCCGAACCTCGCGCACAAGCGGGACGAGCACTGCTCGCTGACCGCCATCGCCGAGACCGAGGACCGGCTGCGCGCCTGGCTGACCAGCTGAGCCCGTCGGGACCGGCTGATCCGGCCATCGGCCGAACGCCACCTTCCGGTTGCCCAACCGACCTTCCCCCGTTGCCTCAAAACGGGGGAAGGCGGGCGTAGGGTTTCGTCATGACAGGCACAGGAGACGAAAAGCAGTACGGACACGGCCCCGAGCAGGTCGGCGTGCCGCGGAAGAGGAAGGCCTGGCCCGAGAAGCAGAAGGGCCCGGTGCTGGTGCGCCGGGACCAGGTCGGCACGAGCACCACGGACCAGCGACTGCTGGACACCACCGGCCCGACCGACTGGCTGCACACCGACCCGTGGCGGGTGCTGCGGATCACCTCCGAGTTCGTCGAGGGCTTCGGCGCCCTCGCCGAACTCCCGCCCGCGATCAGCGTCTTCGGCTCGGCCCGGACCGCCGTCGACTCGCCCGAGTACGAGGCCGGGGTGGCCATCGGCCGGGCCCTCGCCGAGGCCGGCTACGCGGTGATCACCGGCGGCGGCCCCGGCGCGATGGAGGCCGCCAACCGCGGCGCCTCCGAAGCCGGCGGGCTGAGCGTCGGGCTCGGCATCGAGCTGCCCTTCGAGCAGGGCCTCAACGAGTACGTCGACCTCGGGCTGAACTTCCGTTACTTCTTCGTCCGCAAGACGATGTTCGTGAAGTACGCGCAGGGCTTCGTGGTCCTGCCCGGCGGGCTCGGCACGCTGGACGAGCTGTTCGAGGCGCTCACCCTGGTGCAGACGAAGAAGGTCACCCGCTTCCCGGTGATCCTCTACGGCAGCGCGTACTGGGGCGGCCTCTACGAGTGGCTGAAGAACACCCTGGTCGAGCAGGGCAAGGCGGCCCCGCACGACCTGGAGCTGTTCCACATCACCGACGAGGTCGACGAAGTGGTGAAGATCCTCGCCGACACCCGCCGACCGGTCAACGAGATCTAGGCGGGGTCTACGCCAGCCCCCGGCGGGCGACCGCCGGGGGGCGGGTGCCCCGGATCGAGGCGACCATGTCCAGGACCTGGCGGGTCTCCGCGACCTGGTGCACCCGGTAGACCCGCGCGCCCAGCCAGGCCGAGACCGCCGTGGTGGCCAGGGTGCCGAGCAGCCGCTCGTTCACCGGCTTGTCCAGGGTCTCGCCGACGAAGTCCTTGTTGGAGAGCGAGACCAGCACCGGGAAGCCGGTCGCGGTCATCTCCGGCAGCCGCCGGGTCGCCTCCAGCGAGTGCCGGGTGTTCTTGCCGAAGTCGTGCCCCGGGTCGATGATCACCGCGTCCCGGCGCACCCCCAGCTCCACCGCCCGCTCGGCCAGCCCGACGGTCACCCGCAGGATGTCCGCCATCACGTCCTCGTACCCGACCCGGTGCGGCCGGGTGCGCGGCTCGGCGCCGCCGGCGTGGGTGCACACCAGCCCGACGTCGTACCGGGCGGCGACCTCGGCGAGCTTCGGGTCCACCCCGCCCCAGGCGTCGTTCAGCAGGTCCGCGCCCGCCTCGCAGACCGCCTCGCCGACCTCGTGCCGCCAGGTGTCCACGCTGATCACCGCCTCGGGGTGGCGCTTGCGCAGCTCGGCCACGAAGGGCACGGTGCGCCGCAGCTCCTCCTCGACCGTGACCTCGTCGCCCGGCCCGGCCTTGACCCCGCCGATGTCCAGGATCGCCGCGCCCTCGGCCATCGCCCGGTCCGCGGCGGCGAACGCGGCCTCGTCGGCGAAGGTGGCACCCTTGTCGAAGAACGAGTCCGGCGTCCGGTTCACGATCGCCATGATCACCAGCTCGTCGTCACCGAATTCGCGCGGTCCCAGACGCAGTGCCACCGATGTCTCCTCCACAGCTCCTGCGGGTGCGATGATGGCCCCCGGCCTCACTTGGGGACCATGCTGTCATGATCAGTCTGGTTCCCCGGCACTTCGAAGAGGACCGGCCGGGAGTTCGGGAGGACAGCTCGTGTTCTGGGTGATCGTGGTCGCCATGGCCGTGGTGGTCGGCGGCGCCGCGCTGGTGGCGCTGGGCGGGGGCGGCTCGATGCCGGAGGCGGTGCCGGACCGCATCGCCGCGCGGTTGCCGCAGGACCGCCCGCTGAGCAAGACGGACGTGGACGACCTGCGGCTGCCGATGGCCCTGCGCGGCTACCGGATGGACGAGGTGGACGACGTCCTGGACCGGCTCGGAGCCGAACTCGCCTACCGCGACTCGCGGATCGCCGAGCTGGAGGCCGCCGCCCACCTGCGCGGCGCGGTCGAGGCCACCAGCGCCCCGGACCCGGCCGCCGAACCGCTGCCCGGGCTGGAGGAGTTCGCGAAGGTCGCCGAGCCGGCCGCCGCGCTCACCGAGGCGCCGGCCCCCGAGGACGCGAAGCCGGGGCAGGACCGGTGAGCGGTGCCGTGCTCGGCGCCGACGGTCTGCTCCGCTGCGGCTGGGGCGAGTCGACCGACGACTACCGGGACTACCACGACACCGAGTGGGGCCGCCCGGTGCACGGCGACGACGCGCTGTTCGAGCGGGTCTGCCTGGAGGCCTTCCAGTCCGGCCTGTCCTGGCTGACCATCCTGCGCCGCCGCGAGGGCTTCCGGGCCGCGTTCGCGGGCTTCGAGATCGCCAGGGTCGCCGAGTTCGGCGAGGCGGACCGGGAGCGGCTGCTCGCCGACACCGGCATCATCCGCAACCGGGCCAAGATCGAGGCGGCGATCGCCAACGCCAGGGTCGCCCGCGACCTGGACGGCGGTCTGGACGCGCTGATCTGGGGGTTCGCCGCCGACCCGGACCGGCCGGCCCCCCGCTCGCTGGACGAGGTGCCGGCCGTCACGCCCGAGTCGACGGCGCTGGCG
The DNA here is from genome assembly GCF_017427025.1 of Streptomyces sp. FH025. Lineage (GTDB taxonomy): Bacteria > Actinomycetota > Actinomycetes > Streptomycetales > Streptomycetaceae > Kitasatospora. Next base: position 3,295 of record NZ_JAFLNG010000026.1, on the reverse strand, counting down.
AAGGCGCTGAAGAAGGCGGGCTTCCGCTTCGTCGGCCCGACCACCGCCTACGCCCTGATGCAGGCCTGCGGCCTGGTCGACGACCACCTGGCGGACTGCCACGTCCGTACGGGCAAGGCGGGTTGAGCCGGCCGGCGACCCAGGCGTGTCATCGGCCTGGGCCCGCTCAGCGACCCAGGTAGTTCGGCTTCTCCTTGGCGATGAAGGCGCGCACCGCGATCCGGTGGTCCTCGCTCTCGCCCGCCATGGTCTGCAACTCGTCCTCCTTGTCGAGGAGTTCGTCCAGCGAGTGCGAAGCGCCGTACGCCAGCGACTCCTTGACGGCGCCGTACGCGACGGTCGGGCCCTCGGCCAGCTCGCGGGCGAAGGCCCGTGCGGTGGCGGCGAGTTCGTCGGCCGGCACGACCCTGGTGGCCAGGCCCAGCTCCGCCGCCTCGGCGGCCTTCACCGTCCGGGGCAGCATCAGCAGCTCGGTGGCCCTGGCGTGCCCGACCAGCCGGGGCAGGGTCCAGGAGGCACCCGAGTCGGCGGTCAGGGCGATTCCGGCGAAGGCGGTGTTGAAGCCGGCCCGGTCGGAGAGGATCCGGAAGTCGCAGGCGAAGGCGAGCGAGGCGCCCGCGCCGGCCGCCACCCCGCCGACCGCGGCGACGGTCGGCTTGCGCATCCCGGCCAGCGCCCGCACCAGCGGGTTGTAGTGCTCGGCGACGGTCCGCAGCGCGCCCTCGCCGGTCTCCTCGGCCCGCTTCAGCAGCGCCAGGTGCTCGTTCAGGTCCTGCCCGACGCAGAACGCCCGCTCGCCCGCGCCGGTCAGCAGCACCGCCCGCACCGAAGGGTCCCCGGCGGCCTCGGTCACGGTGTCGCGCAGCGCGACCTTGGTGGCGACGTCCAGGGCGTTCATCGCCTCCGGGCGGTTGATGGTGATGACGGCCAGGCCGCCGTCCAGCTCGTACAGCACGGAATCGGACATGGGCGAGGGCTCCCTAGACGATCGTCGTGTCGGTGGTCGTGTGCCAGGATGCCGGAGCACCCGGGGAACTGGGGAGTGTGAGGTATCGCACCTTCCCGTGGTGCCGGGGGCGCCGCCACGCCGGGGCTTATGCAGCGAATTGCGGTGGTTGAAGCCGGTCCGGCCGAGGTTGCGCCGAGAGTGATGTTGGTCATCAGGCCGTGGCATGCGGGATAATGGCTTCCGATCAATGCGTTCGATACCGGCGGTGGACGGACTGCCGGTGCGTAGCTGAGCGGTTGCAGGAAGGGGAACGAGCATGGCGGCCATGAAGCCGCGGACGGGTGACGGCCCGCTCGAAGTCACCAAAGAGGGGCGGGGCATCATCATGCGCGTTCCGCTCGAAGGCGGCGGACGCCTCGTGGTGGAGCTCACGCCTGACGAGGCCGACGCCCTCGGCGAGGCCCTGAAGAAGGCCTGCGGCTGACCGCAGCGGGTGCTCGCCATCTCCTGGAGATGTGCAGTCGGGCCCGGGTACGACGACACGTCGGCCCGGGCCCGCGTGTTTCCCCGGCGCCCGGGGCCGGTGCGCCGCGCGGGCGGCGTCAGCGCTTGACCGCGCAGAGCAGCCCGTCCGAGACCGGCAGCAGCGCGGGCAGCAGCGCCTCGCTCTCCCGTACGTCCCGGACCAGGTCCCGCACCGCGCCGGTCTGCGGGTCCTGGAGCTCCGGCTCGGCGAGCCGGCCCTCCTGGAAGACCCCCTCGAAGCAGACCATCCCGCCGGGCCGCAGCAGCCGCAGGGACTCCAGCAGGTACTCGCGCGACTCGGCCGGGTCGCCGTCGCAGAACACCAGGTCGTACTGGCCGTCGGCGAGCCGGGGGAGCACCTCCAGCGCCCGGCCCGGTATGAACCGGGAGCGGTTGGCCGCGAACCCGGCGGCCTGGTACGCCTCGCGGGCCAGCTGCTGGCGCACCGGTTCGGAGTCCACCGTGGTGAGCACGCCGTCCGGCCGCATCCCGCGCAGCAGGTAGACCCCCGAGACCCCGGTGCCGGTGCCGATCTCGGCCACCGCCTTGGCGTCGAGCGCGGCGGCCAGCAGCCGCAGGCACGCCCCGCCGCTCGGCCCGATGGCGCGTATGCCGGTCCGGGCGGACTGCGCCCGGGCGTAGGTCAGCACCGCGTCCTCGCCCACGTAGGTGTCGGCGAGGGCCGCGCGCGCGGGCCCGAACTCGCTGATGGCTGCCTCTTTCGGAGCCCCGGGCGGCGGCCCGGTGCCGGGGATGTCGATATTTCCTGGCACAGATTACTGGCCGACCGGGAACCGCGTACGGCGGCGGGCCGTTGTCACTGAGGACCGGGTGCGGGAGACCTCCCGGGCACTTTTATCCGGGCTTGACGGGTGAGGTGGATATGGTGGTGGCCCTGCTGGGCAGAAGAGCCGACCGAGGAGGTGTGGCCGAGGGCGACGTCCCCGTGCGGCGGCACTCCCGCGGCACCGCGTCGGCCCGTACGCCGAAGCCCGTGATGAACCAGCCTGCGCACTCCGACATGGACCAGCCCGCCGCCGCCGTCCCGACGCCGGCCGCCGGTACCGCCGAGGCCCCCGCCCTCGCGACCTTCGCCGAGGGCCCCGACGCGCAGAGCTGGACTCCGCCCACCTGGGAGGAGATCGTCGAGGCGCACAGCGCCCGCGTCTACCGCCTCGCGTACCGCCTGACGGGCAACCAGCACGACGCCGAGGACCTCACCCAGGAGGTCTTCGTCCGGGTGTTCCGTTCGCTGTCCACCTACACCCCCGGCACGTTCGAGGGCTGGCTGCACCGGATCACCACCAACCTGTTCCTGGACATGGTCCGCCGCCGCCAGCGCATCCGCTTCGACGCGCTCGGCGAGGACGCGGCCGAGCGGCTCGCCTCCCGCGAGCCCAGCCCGGCCCAGCACTTCAGCGACACCCACTTCGACGCCGACGTGCAGCAGGCCCTGGACACCCTCGCCCCGGAGTTCCGCGCCGCCGTGGTGCTCTGCGACATCGAGGGCCTGTCCTACGAGGAGATCGCCGCCACGCTGGGCGTCAAGCTCGGCACCGTCCGCAGCCGCATCCACCGTGGCCGCTCGCACCTTCGCGCCGCGCTCAAGCACCGCGCCCCCGGCTCGGCCCCCGGCCGTGAGCGCCGCGGCGGCTCGGAGGAGCCGGTGCCGGTCGGCGTCGGCGCCGCCGGTGAGGCCGCGGCCACGCCGGGCGGGCGCGGACGGAGGCGATCGTGAGCGGAACCGGCCGGTCCGGTCCGGACCGCTCGGATGCGTCCGAGCGGTCCCTGACCTGGCGGGGCTGGGCCCTGCCGGGTCGC
>NZ_JAFLNG010000259.1 GCF_017427025.1 Streptomyces sp. FH025 | reverse complement strand
CGGCGCCCTTGATCCCGTCGCAGCTGAAGTGGCCGTGGTCGTTCTCGTCGTCGGCATCGGCCGAGAAGACCACCGGGACGACACCGGCCCTGCCCAGCGGGGTGTCCTTGGTGAAGGAGGCGCGGACCTTGATGTCGATGTGCTTGCCCTGGGCGACGTAGAGCAGCGCGTCGTCGGCCGGGTTGCCGTCGCCCGTGACGGGGCCGAGGAACATCAGCACGGCGTCGTCGTCGCCGTCACCGCCACCGGGTGCGACGACGGCGGTCTTCCAGGTGCCGCCGCCGGGCAGGCCGGCCGGCAGCTGGTAGTCGAGCTTGAGGTCCTTCGCCTTGAGCGAGCCCGCCTTGTTCTTGAACTTGAGCAGCGGGAGGGCGACGAACTCGCGCTTGGTCGAGTTGTCGATCCGGAAGGTGAACTCACGCGAGTCACCGCCGGCGATGAAGGTGTCCGGAACGCCTCGCACCGAGAGGTCGAGGTTGCGGTGTGCCGTCTTCTCGGCCGTTGCGGCGGCGGACGGGGCGCCGGTGGTACCGACGGCCATGGCGCCCTGGGCGCCGGCCAGCACGAGCGAGGACGCGAGCGCGGCGGCGCCGGCCAGGGCGAAACTGCGACGTATGGACAAGGAGACCTCACGGAAGTGTCCGGGCGAGGCCCGGGCGCGAGGGGGCGGCCGCAGACGCCGCGTAACCCCCCGCGAAGCTGAAAGTCCGACGGAGATTACCGAACGATCCGGCCACTCCGGAAGGCGGGTGCCACACTGCGGGTCACTCCCGGGGCGACGGTGCCCGAATCGCCCAACTCCGTCCTTCGGTAAGGCTTTTGCTCTGCACCCAAAGACGACCGGGAGGTGACGGGTACACGCCCGGGGGGCCGTGGCGCACGGCGCTCCCTGGCTTGAAACCGTCGCCCCCCGGCCGGGTGGAGCTCAGGCGCGGTGGAAGCGGTGGAGCTCAGTCCGCGAAGAAGGACTTCGCCTCGACCAGCGCCCGCTCGTCGCTCAGGACGTCCCCCGGGCGGCTGCCGTTGCCGCGCAGCAGTCCGCCCCAGCGCATCCCCATGTACTCGGCGCTCAGTCGGAGCGTGTCGGCCAGCGGATCGGCGGCCGCGTCCCGGCCGGCCAGGACGGTGACGCCCCACAGGGTGCTGCCGGCCATCCGGGCCCGGAACTCCACTCCGGGCGCCCGGAGCCAGGCCACCCAGTAGTCCAGGTAGAGCTTGGCGGGCGTCGGCAGCGTGTACCAGTACAGCGGCGCGACGAAGACCAGGTCGGTGGCGGCGAGGGTGGCCTCCAGCAGGGTCCGTTCGTGGCCCTCCGGCTCGGGGAAGACGCCGTCGCCGACGTGCCGGAGGTCCTGGAAGGGCGGCAGCGGGTGGTCGGCGAGGCGCAGCCAGCGCTGCTCCGCGCCGACGGGAAGGCTCGACTCGGCGGCCAGCCTGGCGAGTTGCTCGGTGTTGCCGCCGAGGCGCGCGCCCGCGTCCAGGAACAGGAAACGGCGCGACGCCCCGGCGTGGAACGACTCATCGGACATCGGTACTCCCCCAGTCGGGTACTGCGGACGGAGGTTCGAGCACACACCGCGTGCCGGATATTCCACCCCTGCTTCCGATATCTGACGCCGCCTCAGTCCGGCAGCCCGGCCCGGCGGCGGGCGACTTCGGCGACGGCGGCCCAGTCCTTGTCCCCGTCGCCGTGGGCCAGTGCGTCCAGGAAGGCGTCCCGCAGGATGCCGCCGAACGGCAGCGGGACGTTGCGCGCGGCACCGGCCTCCAGCGCGAGGCCGACGTCCTTGAGACCGAGCGGCATCCTGAACCCGGCCGGTTCGTAACGGCGTTCGGCGATCATCCCGCCGTAGCCGGAGTGGACCGGCCCGGGGAAGAGCGTGCCGGTGAGCATCTCGACCAGGTCGGTGGGCCGCACGCCGTGGGCCTCGGCCAGGCTGCACGCCTCGGCCAGCGACTCGATCGCGCAGGCGATCAGGTAGTTGGCGCCGATCTTGGCGGTGTTGGCCTGCCGGGGGCTGTCACCGAACCGCCAGGTGCGCTCGCCCATCGCCGCGAACAGCGGCTCGGCCCGCTCCAGCAGCTCCGGCGCGCCCGCGACCAGGATGTTGAGCCGCCCCGCCGCCGCGACCGGGGGCCGGCCGAGGACGGGCGCGGCGACGTAGCCGATGCCGTGCTCGGCGTGCAGGGCCTCGGCGCGTTCGGCGAGGGCGAGCGAGACGGTGGCCATGTTGACGTGCAGGGTCGCGTTCGCGCCCGCCAGCAGCCCGGGGTCGAGCAGCAGCCGCTCGACCGCGTCGTCGTTGGCGAGCATGGAGACCACCGTGTCGGCGGCGAACACCTCGGCGAGCGTGCCGGCCGCCTCGGCGCCCTCGGCCACCAGGGCGGCCACCGGCTCGGGCGAGCGGTTCCAGACCCGTACGGCGTGGCCGGCCCGCAGCAGGCTGCCGGCCATGCCCCGGCCCATCGCGCCCAGCCCCACGAAGCCGACCGTCCCTCCGGCGCCGGTCCCTCCGGTGCCAGTCGTCGTCCCGGTCATCCGCGCACTCCCGTCGTCGCAACCACCCGTCCGTTTCCGGTGACTGTACGTCAGGCGCGGTTCGGTGCCCGGGCGGCCTGGCGGCCGGGCCCGTCGCGGGCCGCGCGACGCGGGCTAAGCGACGCGGGCCGGCCGCTGGGGGCGGCCGGTGGCGGCGCCGCGCTCCAGCTCGGTGACCACCCGGTGGCGCAGCAGCTCGTACTGGGCGTGCAGCCGGCCGGGGCCGCCCGGGCGGGCGACCGGACGGCCGGGGCCGACCAGCTCGTCCGGCCCGAACTGCTCGCGGGTGAGGTCGATCTCGAAGCCGGTGGCGAAACGGTTCCACCAGTGGAGGTCCGTGCGGACCCCGTCGACGTACACCTCGCCCATCATCAGCTCGCCGCCGAGCAGGTCGTGCACCACGAGGGCCGTCACCCCGCACTGGCCGCGGGCGGGATTGTCGGGACGCCAGTGGGCCAGGTCCTCGGGCGCACAGGTGTCGACGCCCCAGGAGGAGCGGATCGCACGTTCGATGTCGTTGAGGGTCCACGCCGTCATACCGGGAAGCCTGCCACGCGGCACTGACAACGACACCGGCTTTTCAAAGGGTCACCGCCTGTTCTGCGACGACCCTCCCCGTGTTCACCCGAACGAGGAGGCGGCGGCACCCCGTCCGGAAGTACGTCCGGCCGGTCGGCCGCCGCGGTGGCGGGCCGACCGGCCGGAGCGCGTCACTTCGCCAGCGCGGCGACGCCGGCCTGCGCGAACTGCTCGTCCAGGTCCCCGCTGGGCGCGCCCGCGACGCCGATCGCCGCGACCGGGGCGCCCTTCGACTGCACCGGGGCACCGCCGGCCAGGAACAGCGTGCCCGGGATGTCCTTCAGGTTCGGGGCCTGGGCCAACCGCTTGGCCAGCTCCGAGGTCGGGGCGTTCCAGGAGACCGCCGTGAAGGCCTTGCGCTCGGCCGACTCCGGGGCCTGCGGACCGGCGCCGTCGCCCTTGAGCAGGACCCGGGTGACGCCGTCCCGGTCGACCACGGCGACCGAGACGTGCTGGCCGGCCCTGGTCGCCGCGTCCAGAGCGGCCTGGGCGGCGCGGGTGGCGGCGTCGATGGTCAGGCCGGTGGTCTCGGCGAGGTTCCGGTTCTGCGCGTCGGTCTTCGTGGCGGCCTGGACGGCCGGGGTGTCGGTGGTCTCGGCACTGGCCGAGACGGCGCCCACGCCGGCGGCGGCGAGCGCGGCGGCGGCGACGGTGCCGGTCAGCACCCGGGTGCGCACGGAGGTCTTCTTCATGGTCGGCTCCTCAGCGGATCTGCGGGTCAACGGGGTGTGGGGGCCGCCGCGGAGGATCGGGCCGCCCGGCTCCGCTTCGATCCTCCGGCCGGGTACCGGCCCGCGGCATCGACGGTCCGGCGCGACCGTCCGGGCATGATGGAGGACGGCGCCGTCAACCGATCGGCTGATGCGGGACCGGGCCGGACGGGTCACCATCGAGGGATCGGCGCAGGTCAGTGCGCCGGCCGTCCGCACCGAGCCCGTACCGAGCCCTCGTCGCCCGGGCCGACCCGTACCGCCAGGAGCCACCCGTGCCGCAGCCCCGCCCGTCCACCGGTCGCCCGGGCGGCGGCCGGACGGTCGGCGGCCGTGACATCGGCGGCCCTGACGTCGGTGACCCGGACGCGGGCCGGCTGGCGCTGCTGCTGGACTCCGCCTTCCTGCTGCTGCTCGCCGCCGCGCTCAGCCGCTACCTCACCCACCACGCCGGAAGCCCCTGGATCCCCTGGGTGATCGGGCTGAGCGCCGCGCTGGCCGTCGCCCAGCCTGCCGCCTCCTGGCTCGACCGCCGCCGCCCGGCCGCGCCGGGACGACCGCGCCGGTGGCCGCTGGCGCTGGTGGTCGCGCTCTGGGTGGTGCTGGTGCTGCTCGCGCCGAGCTTCGCCTGGTGCGCCGTCCCGCTGATCTACACGGCGCTGCGGGCGCTGCCCGCGCGGGCGGCGATCCCGCTGGTGGCGGCGCTGACGCTGCTGGTGGTGATCGCCGAGATCCGGCTGCCCGGCGGCGCGGACGCCACCCTGGTGCTGCTGCCGCCCGCGGTGGCCGCGCTGGCCACCGGCGTCTTCCTGTTCATGGCCCGGCAGGCCGCCCGGCAGCGGGCGCTGATCGCCGACCTGGTCCGCACCCGGCGCGAACTCGCCGCCACCGAGCGGCGGGAGGGCACTCTGGCCGAGCGCGAGCGGCTGGCGATGGAGATCCACGACACCCTGGCGCAGGGCCTGTCCAGCCAGCAGATGCTGCTCCAGGCCGCCGAGCGCACCTGGGACGCCGATCCGGCGACCGCCCGCACCCACGTCCGCACCGCCGCCGAGGTGGCCGGCCGGAACCTGGCCGAGGCCCGCCGCTTCGTCCACGACCTCGCCCCGGCCGAACTGGCCGACGGCCGCACCCTCGACCGGGCGCTGCGGGCGCTGGCCGAGCGGGAGGCCGCGGAGAGCGGGCTGCCGGTCCGTTTCCACCTGGACGGCACGCCCGTCCCGCTGCCCGCCGCCGCGCAGTCCGCGCTGCTGCGGATCGCCCAGGGCGCGCTGGCCAACGTCCGGGAGCACGCCGGGGCCTCGACCGCGGCGATCACCCTGTCGTTCCTGGGCGACCAGGCGGTGCTGGACATCGCCGACGACGGGCAGGGCTTCGAGCCCGCCGCGCCCCGCCCGGGCGGCACGCGCGGCCACGGCCTGCCGGCGATGCGCGCCCGGCTGCGGCAACTGGGTGGCACGCTGACCGTCGAGAGCACCCCCGGCGAGGGCACCGTCGTCTCCGCCGCGATCCCCCTGGAGCACCCATGAACGCGACCCCGGTCCGGCTGTTGGTCTGCGACGACCACGCGGTGGTGCGGGCCGGCCTGCTGGCGCTGCTCGCCAGCGCGGGCGACATCGAGGTGGTCGGCGAGGCGAGCACCGGGGAGGAGGCCGTCGCGCTGGCCACCAGGCTGGCGCCGCAGGTCGTGCTGATGGACCTCCAGCTCGGCGAGGGCATCGACGGCGTGGAGGCGACCCGGCGGATCACCGCCGCCCCGGGCGGGCCGCACGTCCTGGTGCTCACTACCTACGACACCGACGCCGACATCACCCGGGCGATCGCCGCGGGCGCCACCGGCTACCTGTTGAAGGCGGAGCGGCCGGAGGAGCTGTTCGCCGCCGTGCACGCGGCCGCGCGGGGCCGGACGGTGCTCTCGCCGCCGGTCGCCTCCCGGGTGATGGCGCAGATGCGGGCGCCCGCGCCGCAGCTCACCGAGCGCGAGCAGGACATCCTGGCGCAGCTCGCGCAGGGGCTGGGCAACCGGGAGATCGCGCGGGCGCTGTTCATCAGCGAGGCGACGGTGAAGACCCATCTGGGGCGGATCTACGACAAGTTGGGCGTGGACACCCGGGCCGGCGCGGTGGCGGTGGCCAAGGAGCGTCGGCTGCTGCGCTGAGCGGGGGCGCGGCCCCGGCTCGGGCCGGTTCGCAGGGTGCGCCGGGGTGTTCCCTGCGTGTTCCCAGGGTGTTCGGCCCATCGCTGCGCTCGGCGTTCGCGCGGTGTCACTGCGTGCTGCCATGATGCTCGGAATGTCGGATTCCAAGCCGGCGCGCTTCCGTGCACTCGGCACACCCCGGGGCGGGTGCGGCAGCCGTACGGCGCCCTGACGGGCCCACAACCGCCTGGCCCGGCGGCTGTCGGGCCACATTCCGGCCGGGCGGACCGGTCTTCAGGTTTGTGGATTTTTCGTGGATCTGACTATTGACAAACCAACCAAGCGGTTTGTTAGCTTGGACCAACGACGTCCCCGGAGGTGGGGACTCGCCGGGGTCTGTGCGGACCGCTCTCGCCGGAGGGCGTTGCCAGGGGGGAATCGGCGGGACAGCCGGGGTGTCGGGGGGAGCGGCAGCGCCGAAGCCGCGCGACGAGGAGGCGTGGAGCGTGTCCGGGGGGACTCGCTCCACGCCTCCCCAGAAGAGCCCCGAAAAGTCCGGGCGGCGGAAGCCCCGATCTGATCAGCGCGCTCCAGCGCCGATCAGATCAGCGCGCTCCAGTACGGGCAGTGCACGTACGGCAGCGACGCCGGGCCGATGCCGCCCTCTTCGCACGACCGGCCCAGCCGCTCCGAGCGGGCCACGCCGGGCGAGTCCGCCACCAGCCCGATCTCACCGAACTCCCCGACGTTCAACACCAGTCGGTAGCCGTCCGGAGTGCCGGCGGCGACTCCCAGGCGGTCCCGGCACGCGTTCACCGAGGTGATCGTCCAACCGCTCCGCCGCCAGTGCCGTTCCACCGCGCCCACCAGCTCCGCCCGCCGGGCCTGCGAGACGACGGTGAGCAGGTCGCGGCCCAGGGTGACGTACCAGAGGACCTCCGAACCCCGCCCCGGGAGCGGCAGCCGCGACCCCGACCGGGGCACCGCGTCCTGCCAGACCGGCACCGGGCGCAGGGCGTCCAGGGTGTCCTGGAGCAGGGTCTCGCAGCGCTCGGCGGCGTCGAGCTGGTCGACGGTCACACCCGGCGCCGACAGCGACCACCAGGCGGGCGCGGGCGCCGCTCCGCCGCGCCGGCCGTGCGGGCATCCGAGGTTCAGTTCGGCACCACCTGACTGCACAGGGCCCTCCGTACTCCCCCGGGTGTTCGACCCGGGCAGGCGCATTCCTTCACTGCTTGGACGGTGGCCGGGTGCGGACAGTTCCGGCCCTCACGGTTCCTGCACGAGTGGACCGCACCGCACGGTGCGGTTGAGGCATCCGCCCTGGTGATCGACCGCACCCAGGACGCCGCCGCCCGGAGCACACCGCCGCCCCGGTGGCAAGGCCCGTTCCAAAACGGCCGATTACCGCGCATGGTGATCCAAATCAAATTGACCGAACGTCAACTCGAGAGGTGAGACTGCCCTGTTAGCGTCACCTGCGAGGAGAAGACCATGCGCATACTCTTCACCGGCCCCGCCGCGGCCGGTCACCTCTTCCCCATGGTGCCGACCGCGCAGGCCCTGCGCGCCGTCGGGCACGAGGTCCTGTTCGCCTCCGGGCGCCCGTTCGAACCGCTCCGGTCCGCGGGCTTCCCGATCGTCGAGATCGGCGACGGGCGGACCCTGCGGGAGCTGTTCGAGGAGCGGCTCGGCGGCAAGGTCGAGTACGTCAGCCGGGACCAGACGCAGGAAGAGATCTTCGACATGGCGGCCGGGATCTTCGCGCACGCCACCCGCTCCGGCGTCGACCAGTTGCTGGAGGCCGCCGGCGAGTGGGGCGCCGACCTGCTCGTCCACGACTCCTTCCACGTCGCTCCCCCGCTGGTGGCGGCCCGCCTCAAGATCCCGTCGGTGGTGCACAACTTCGGGGTCACCCCCGGTCTTCCGATGATCGACCGGCTGGCCTCCCACGCCACCGACCTCTACGCGAAGCACGGCCTGGCCGGCCCGGGCACCGCCACCGCGCTCAACCTCGGCCCGCTCGGCGGCGACCCGACCGGCCTGTCGATGCGCTACATCCCGTACAACGGCGGCGGACTGGTCCCGGCCGAGTTCCTCCGGCACGCCGACCGCCCGCGGATCGTCGTCACCCTGGGGACCGTCCTCGCCGAGATCGACGGCGTCCGGGCCGTCGTCCGGCTGGTCGAGGCGGCGGCCTCGGTCGACGCGGACTTCCTGCTCGCCGTCGGCGACGCCGACCTCACCCCGCTCGGCACCCTGCCGGCCAACGTCCGCGCGCTGCCCTGGGTCCCGCTCAACGAACTGCTCAGCCGCGCCGACGCGCTGATCCACCACGGCGGTTCGGGCACCATGCTGACCGCCCTCCAGGCCGGTCTGCCCCAGCTGCTCCTCCCCCAGGGCGCGGACCACTTCGCCAACGCCGACGCCCTCACCGCCACCGGCGCCGCCCTGCGCTCCGCCTCCGACGCCGTCGACTCCGCCCTGCTCGACCGGCTGGTCGGCGACACCGCCCTCCGCGAGGCCGCCCACCGCCTCCGCGCCGCCAACGCCGAACTCCCCACGCCCGCGGCCCTCGTGCCGACCCTCGAATCCCTCGCCGCCCGCTCCTGACACCTGGCCCCCGCGTCGGACGGGGTGTGTCCTGTGGGTCTCGTCGGGCCCACAGGACACTCCGCCCTAACTCTGTTCCGTGCGCTTGATCCACTCGCCGCCGCCCAGCGGGTAGTCGTAGCCGGGGCGGTTGACGTCCGCGCTGGTGCGGAACGGGGTGCCACCGTTGTCGACGCGGACGGTGCCGCGGCGGCCGCCGCTGGACCAGTCCAACGAGAGGTCCCAGCGGACGTCGTGCGCCTTGGTGTGCACCGTGACGTAGAAGACCTCCGGGTCGGACTTGCTGACCTTGTACGGGAAGTCGCGCTGGCCGCCCTGGAGGGTGATCACGGGGCTGCCCTTGTCGAGGTCGATGTCGAACGACTTGGTGTCGACCTCGCCACCGCAGCCGACGCCCATCGCGTAGCCCAAAGGAGCAAGGGGACATGGGAGTTGTGGGAGTTCGATACTCGGACCTGACCGGCAAGGTCGTCGTGATCAAAGTGCTCCTCCTCGGCGGCCCGGACAACCTCGCCCGGGAGGCCGGCGTCGTCCGCCGTCGCCGGACCCACGGCTGAGGCCCTCCTCCGGACGGTCGACGTCCGTCCGTGCGACGGCGGCGGCGGGCGGTTGACCCGGGCCGTGGTCCGGCGCAGGTGATGGCCTTCTTCGTACCAACGGCCCCTGACACGCGGCGCCCACGGCCTCACCCGGGTCGGTACGGTACGCGGCATGTCCGTTGTCATCGCCGGCGGCCACGGCAGGGTCGCCCGAGGAGTCTCCCGTCTGCTGGCGGACCGGGGGCGTCCGGTCCTCGGCCTCATCCGGCGCCCGGAGCAGAGCGTCGCCGTCCGGGCCGCCGGAGCCCGGCCGGTGGTCCTGGACCTCGCCACCGCCACCGTCGACGAACTCGCACAGCGCCTCGCCGGTGCCGAGGCGGTGCTCTTCGCCGCCGGCGCGGGGCTCGGAGACGCCCCCGGGCTGGCGAACCCGGTCGACCACGACGCGGTCGTCGCGCTCGCCGACGCGGCGGAACTCGCCGGCGTGCGCCGCTTCGTGATGCTCTCCGCGATGGGCGCCGACCCCGTCATGCGCTACCCGGCCGACCCCCTGGTCGAGACCTTCCTGCGGGCCAGGGGCCGGGCCGACGAGAACCTGCTGTCGCGCGAGGCCCTGGACTGCACCGTGCTGCGGCCCGCCTGGTTCCGCGACGGCCCGGGCACCGGCCGGGTCAACCTCGGCGAGCGCACCG
>NZ_JAFLNG010000258.1 GCF_017427025.1 Streptomyces sp. FH025 | reverse complement strand
CTGACCGGGACAACAGAAGAGGGCCGTCACCGCCCTCCGGCGATCACGGCCCTCCTGTTCCGTCCTGCTCAGCCCTGCTTCTCGAACCCCGCCAGCAGCCCGCGCGGGTCGAACGTCACGCGAATCCGGGCGATCTTCCCGCCCTCCACGTGCATCCAGTTCGCCGTCGGCGCCGGCGGCGCAACGCTCGTGCACAGGTCGAACCAGGTGATCACCTCATCGCCCTCGGCCACCCGCACCTTCACGTCGATCTTCTCCAGCACCTGCCCGAGCCCCTTCAGCCCGGCCAGCGCCTCCTCCACCCCCGACGCCGTCCCCAGCGCCCCCACGAAGTCGACATCCTCGGCCAGCAGCCCCCGCATGGTCTCGAACTCGCCCGCCTCCCAAGCGGTGAAGTACGTCTCGGCAAGCTCACGCGCAGTCTTCGTCGTCGTCATGCCTCCATGCTCCCGACCGCCCCATCCATCCGTCCAACAGATAGATCCGATGCCAGTTATCATCCTCAGTTATGGAGATGCATCAGCTGCGCTACTTCGCCGCCGTCGTCGACGAGGGCACCTTCACCGCCGCCGCCCATCGCCTGCATGTCAGCCAGTCCGGTATCAGTACCCAAGTGGCGAAGCTGGAGCGCGAGTTGGGGCAGCAGCTCCTCGACCGATCCGGCCGCCAGGTCCGGCTCACCCCCGTCGGCGAGGCGGTCCTCCCGCTCGCCAAGAACGCCCTGGCCACCCTCGACGCCATCCAGTACACGGCCGCCGAGTTCGCCGAGGCCGTCCGTGGCCGGGTCCGGCTCGGCATGATCATGGGTTGCACGATCCCGCCCTTCCTGGACACCGTCGCCGACCTCGGCCGTACGCACCCCGGCATCGAACTCGGCCTGCACGAGGGGCATTCCGACGATCTTCAGTCCCAGGTCCTCGCGGGTGGGCTCGACCTGGCCCTGATCGGCTACGCGGGCGAGGTCTCCCCGGGCCTGGAGGTGGGCGTCGTCGTCGACGAGCCGATTGCCGCCGTCGTCCCGCCCGGGCACCCCCTCGACCGAGACCGGAAGAAGCTCCAACTCTCCGACCTCCACGGCGAGAAGATCCTCTGCCTCTCCCCGGGCACCGGCATCCGCGCCGCCTACGAGGACTCCTGCCACCGCCTCGGCCGCGACCCGCGCGTGGACATCGAGGCCAGCTCGCCGGTGGCCCTGCTCCGCCTCGCCGAACGCGGCGCGGGCGTGGCTGTCCTCAGTGCCTCCTCCGCGCAGGGCGCCGGCTTGCGGGCCGTCCCGCTCGCCGACGCCGCCACGCACGCCCGGCTCGGACTCGTCGCCCGCCGCGACCAGCAGTCCCCGGCCGTACGGCTCCTGCGCGCCAAGCTCCTCGCCGCGTTGCAGGACTAGTTGATCCGCTTCGCGACCACTGCGTTGTCGGGGAAGGCCGTGCTCCGGGCGCCGTTCCAGCGCACGTTGAGGCTCCACGAGTTGTTCGACGGGTTGACTGCGGGTGTCGAGGAGGACGGTGCGAGCATGCCGGCCGGGTGGCGCCACCCGTTGAACGTCCGCCCGCCGTCGGACGACTGGGTCTCCCAGACGTAGCCGTCGTTCCCGATACAGGAGAGCAGGACGCGCTGCTGTTCGGCGTATCCCGGCTGGCCCGGCCCGACCACGGTGCTCTGGTTCCCCAGGCGCGCTGCGCCTACCCCGGAGATGCATTCGGCTCCGCCGTCCACCTCGTGGAGGTCCAGGATCGTGTATTCCGGGGTCAGGGTCATGTTCCAGACGTGGTGGTCGGTTCCCGTGAAGTAGGTCTGGTTCACTGCCCGGTAGTACGCGTCGCCGTAAATGGCGATCTGGCTGTTTCCTTCGATGTCCGTGGCGTTTGTGCCGAGGAGTGCATAGGGTTCAATCGCCCAGTGATCGTTCGGTGAGATCTGGCCGTTTCGGTCCCATAGAGACATGGTGTTGATTTGCCGATTGGCGTTCGCTACCTCGATACTCAGCGCCCCCGCGCTTGGAATCACGGTGACCATGGGGCTGCCGAGTGCTCGCGCTCCGGAGGGGAGGCGGGTCCAGGAAGTCCAGAAGTTCGCCGAGCCGCTGTTCACCTGGCTGTACCAGATCTCCCCGTCCAGGCCCCTGATGACGGCCATCGCGCGGCCCGGGGGGAATTCGACGATGCGCGGCGGTGAGCTGGTGCGGCTCTCGTTGAACCCGCCGAGGGGATTCCACCTGCCGCCGTTGTAGCGGAACCAGATGTTGTGGTCCGTGCCCTCGGTGACGTCGTAGGTCGCGCCGTTGATCGTGACGGAGTAGACGCCCGACAGGACCCGTGCCTGGTTGGCGTCGAAGCTGCTCCATTCCGTTTCGGCGGCGTGTGCGGGGCTCTGCGCGCCGGCCAGCACCAGCACGCTCCCGATCAGCGTGGCGACGACCGCGCGCCAACCACGGGTCACATGTTTGCGACGGATTGCCATGAGAGTCCCTCCGAGTCAGCTCTGCTCGATGGAAGTGTCCGGCGGAGACGGCCTCCCGGGTTTGTCGTGGCTGCACAGGAAGCTGACCATCAGCGCACTCCTGCACGGCGCGCGACTTCGAGAGGGCTCGGCTACGTCGACCTCGGCGCGGTCACCGCAGCAGCCCTCGTCACCTGGCTCCGCACATGATCGACCGGACGGAACTCAGCTGACCGGAAGCGCCACCACGATCTCCTCGTCCTCGAAGTCCCCGGTCGGCTGGAAGCCGAACGAGGTGTAGAGGCGGCCGGCGGACGTATTGTCCGGGTGGTACGAGAGACGGATCTCCCGGCACTCCGGCAGCGCCGACAGGCGCTCGATCACGGCACCCAGGGTGGCACGGCCCACACCCTTGCCCTGTTCGGCCGCGCTCACCACCATGCCGCCGATCCAGTGGGTGCCGTCCTCGTCGTCGTACGCCCACATGACGTGGCCCACGACGTCGTCACCGGCGCGGACGCCGAGGGACGTCCACACCTCGCCGCGCTGGGAGAGCAGGAGGTAGCGCGCCGCGAGCGCGGCCACGTACCGGCGCTGCTCGTCGGCGGGCGCCACGTCGGCGACATCGCGCCAGTTGTCCTCCGTGATGTCCTCAAGCGTCACGGCCCGGCCCTGGCGGTCGGTGAACTGCTGCGTCATGCGTTCCCCACATCTGTGCTGGTCAGAGGGGGTGAGCGTAGCCAGTCACACAGGCGCCCGGGTAGCGGTTTTCCGGTGTCTACCGGGGCCAGCGGCTTCACCATCGCCGTCCTGTAGCGCACCGCACCACCGAACGGCCGCCGCCCGATTCCGGAGTCCCCGGGATCGGGCGGCGGCCGTCCTGCGCATTCACCCGGCGGCGGGCTGTGCGGCGGGAGCGGGTGCGGGAGCCGCAGCGGGCTGTGCGGCGGGCTGGGCAGGGACCGCGGGCTGAGTGGCGGGGGCCACGCCGACCTGGGTGATGGCGGGCGCGGGGATCGCCGGGAGAGCTGTGGAGGGAGCCGCGCCGGCCGTGCCGACGGCGGCGCCGGTGAGGACGGCCGCCACCAGCGCGGCGGTCCCCGCCGCGGAGGCGAGGCGGCTCCGGCCGGTCGCGGCCGACGGACGGTCCAACGGGCGGTGAGGCGTTCGGTTCACTTCACACCAGTCCAATCGGGCAGGTCCATGGGGCACCGCACAACGGCCGTGTGGTGCACCGGGGTTCGTGGGGCGGGATGGACACTACCCAGGGCCGGAACGGTTGAACACGGAGAATCATGGCCATGTCATGAACTTGGCTGGAATCATTCATGGCGGCCAGTCAAGTCGTAGAGATAGAGGGCCAGATCACCGACTCCGCGGATCACGCCCGGACGCGGCCAGTGCGCGCTCCCACGCCGAGGCGCCGTCCGGCAGTGCCACCGGCTCGGCGAAGCCCCCGTACTGGCGGAACAGTTCGGCGTTCTCCGCCACGATCTCCCCGGTCAGCAGGGCGAGTTCCTCGTCGACCTCGATCCGCCCGCCGGTCGCCCGTGCGACGTCCCAGCCGTGCAGCAGCAGCTCCAGGACCAGCATCCGGGCGATCCCCACCGCCGGGAACGGCGAACCGCCCAGGTCGACGTCCCCCTCCCAGGCCGCCGGGTCCTCCCAGGCCGCGACGGCCTTCTCCAACTGCGCCGCGTACGCCTCGCGCCAGTCGGCGTCCGCCGTGAAGTCCCGCGCGATCAGCTCCTCGGGGAGGTCGACCCGCCGCGCCCGGTGCTCCAGGCCGTGCGAGGTGTAGAGCACCCAGTGGTTGATCAGCGCCCGGGCGTCGAACTCCGGGCAGGGCGTCGGCCCGTCCAGCGGCAGGTCGGCCGGGACGGCGGCCGCGACGCCGGAGGCGACGGAGGCGGCGCGGGCCAGGAGGGGGTGCATCGGGTGGTGAGCGTTCATGCCCCGATCCTGCGCCCGGCCCCGCCACCCGGTCTTGAAGAAACGCGACGGCTAGCCTGGCCGACATGGCCTCCCAGCACCCTCCCGACCTCGGCCGCGGCGTGCTCCACCCCGCCCGGGCGGCCGAGCTGATCAGCGTGGAGCGGCTCGGGCCCGCCCCCGACGTGGCACGGTTCGTCGAGTACTACTGGCTGGTCCGCTGGGACCTCACCGGCCACGCCCCGTACGAACAGAAGGTGCTCGCCCACCCCAACGTCCACCTGGTCTTCGAGGCCCCGCGCGCCCGGGTGTACGGGGTGGACCGCTCGCTCTTCGTCCGCCGCCTGGAGGGCGCCGGGCACGTGCTGGGCGTGCGGTTCCGCCCCGGCGCCTTCCGGCCCTTCGCCGGACACCCGGTGAACGACCTCGCCGACCGGTCCGTCCCGGCCGCCGAGTACTTCGGGCCCGAGGCGGACCGGCTCAACGAGGAGCTGCTGAGGAGCGAGCCGGAGGCCGGGCGCGTCGACGCCTTCCTCCGCCCCCGCCTCCCCGCGCCCGACCCCGTCGTCGAGGAGGTCGCCGCCATGGTGGACCGGATCACCGGCTCGCCGGACCTGTGCCGGGTGGACGAACTGGCCCGCGAACTCGGCCTGACCGTCCGCCGCCTCCAACGCCTGTTCGCCGAGTACGTCGGCGCCTCCCCGAAGTGGGTGCTGCGCCGCGCCCGCCTCCACGAGGCCGCCGAACGGGCCCGTACGGACGGAGAGTTGGACCTGGCCGGGCTCGCCGCCGAACTCGGCTACGCCGACCAGGCCCACCTCACCCGCGACTTCACCGCCGCCGTCGGCACCTCCCCGGCCCGCTACGCCGGAGCCGACTAGCGCTGCGGCCGGGGAAGTTCGTGGCGCACCAGCGCACGCGCGAACGGCTCGCCGGTCGACCGCGCGTAGGCCATCCGCTCGCGCACCTCGCCGAGCGTGCGCGGGCGGTAGCCGGGGCCGCCGCAGCAGCTCTTGTGGAAGCGCACCCCGGCGTTCAGCAGCACCGACAGCGCCCGCCAGGCGGCCGCGTCCCGCCTTCGCGGCGCCGCGAAGGCGGACCCCACGTGGATCAACGGCCCGGCGCAGCGCGGGCAGAGCCGTTCGTGGTCGCCGACGTAGGGCTGCTTGTATGAGGCCCGGCAGGGCAGGCAGACGTAGGAGGTCTTCGCGTGGGCCATGCCGGCCAGCGTAGGTCTCGCCCGGGCCGGACTCGACCGGATTTCCGCGACGCTCGACGAGGCGCCCGGCGGCCTACGCCCCCAGGAAGCGCTGCAACTCGTCCAGCATGTAGTTGGCGCCGGTGTACCCGATCCCCTGGAACCACAGCTGGTCGTCCACCGGGAACGCCCGGTGCGCCTTCACCGCCCCGAGCGCCTGCCAACCCGGGCTCGCCAGCGTCGCGTTGGTGCCCGCCCGGTCCGGGTCGCCGTACGTGGAGTACAGCAGGAGGTCGCCGTCCGCCTTGGCGAGCTGGTCCGGCGGCAGCTCGAAGTCCGACTGGTCGACGTTCTGCGCGTCCGGCCGCCCCACCTGGGCGTCGGCGAGCACCGTCCCCGGGAAGCTCTGCCGCCCGAACAGCCGGATCCCGCCGCCCTCCACGAACCGCACCAGGCTCACCTTGTGCCCCGACAGCTTCGCCGCCGCCAGCGCCTGCACCACCTGCCCGGCGTGCTTCTGGTACGAGGCGACGAACGCCGCCGCGGCCGCCACCCGGCCGAGTGCCTGGGCGTGCAGCTGGAAGTCGGCCTTCCACGGCGCCCCGGCGGTCTGGGTGAGTACCGTCGGCGCGAGCTCGCTCAGCTGCGAGAAGCGGTCGCCGTCGCGCGTCTGGTTGGAGAGGATCAGGTCCGGTCGCAGCAGCCGTACGGCCTCCAGGTCCGGCGTGCCGGCCGGGCCGACGAGCCGGATGCCCGCCGTGCGCGAGGCCGGCCAGTAGTCGGGGAAGCGGCTGTCGGCGGCCGGGAGGGCGGCACCGACCGGGGTGATGCCCAGGGTCAGCGCGGAGTCGAGCACATCGGTGTCCAGCACGACCACCCGCATCGGCTCGCCCGGCACCACCACCGGCCCGGTCGCGGCGTTCACCGTGACCGGCGGCGCCGGGGTGGGGGAGGGGCCGAAGCCCTCCTCGGGCGGCGGCTGGGCCGACTGCCGGGGCGTGCACGCCGTGAGCGCGGCCCCGCCGAGACCGGTGAGGAACGCGCGGCGGGCGATCCGGGGCGTCGGACGGTCCTGTACCGGCGGATCCTGCGTCGGACGGTCCTGCACGGGACCGTCCTGCACCGGACGGTCCTGCATCGGCGAGTCCTGCATCGGCGGGTCCTCGGGAGGCTCGGCAAAGGGCGGGGGCGCGTCGATTATGTCCGAAATCGCACCTAAAGTGCCGTTAAGCGTCCACACGCGCCGTTAGGCGTCCGCCGACTCCACCGGCTCCGCCGGCTCCACCGCCGCCGCCCACGGGGCGCCCGGAACGACCAACGGCGTGCCCGTCACCGGATCCGGCACCACCACCGACTCCAGCCCGAACACCTCCCGCACCAGCTCCGCCGTCACCACGTCGCCGGGCGCGCCCTGCGCGACCACCCGGCCGTCCCGCATCGCCACCAGGTGGTCGGCGTACCGGGCCGCCTGGTTGAGGTCGTGCAGCACGGCGACGACCGTCCGGCCGCGCTCCACGTTCAGCCGGCGCACCAGGTCCAGCACCTCCACCTGGTGCGCGATGTCCAGGTAGGTCGTCGGCTCGTCCAGCAGCAGGATGTCGGTGCCCTGGGCGAGCGCCATCGCGATCCAGGCGCGCTGGCGCTGCCCGCCCGACAGCTCGTCCATGCTGCGCTCGGCCAGCTCCGCCGTCGAGGTGCGCTCCAGCGCCTCCGCGACCGCCGCCTCGTCCTCCGGTGACCACTGCTGCCACCAGCTCTGGTGCGGCTGGCGGCCGCGCGACACCAGGTCCGCCACCGAGATGCCCTCCGGGGCGGTCGGCGACTGCGGCAGCAGGCCGAGCCGCTGGGCGATCCGCTTGGTCGGGATCCGGGCCAGCTCCTCGCCGTCCAGCAGCACCGCGCCCCGTACGGGCTTCAGCAGCCGGCCGAGCGCCCGCAGCAGCGTCGACTTGCCGCAGGCGTTCGGGCCGACGATCACCGTCACCCGGCCGTCCGGGATGCGGACGTCCAGCCCCTCGACGACCGTGCGCGCCTCGTAGGCCAGGGTGAGGCCCCGGGCCTCCAGCCGGGGTGCGGGCGGCCGGGGTGCGGGCGGCCGGTGTGCGGACATCAGGAACCTCCACGGCGGGATCGGATGAGCAGCCACATCAGGTACGGCGCGCCGACCATGCCGGTCACCACGCCCACCGGCAGCTCGGTCGGGGCGAGCAGGCGCCGGGCGATCAGATCGGCGAGGACCACCACCAGCGCGCCGGTCAGCGCCGAGCACAGCAGCGGGACCTGCGCCGAACGGGCCAGCCGCAGCGCGATCTGCGGGGCCATCAGCGCCACGAAGTCCACCGGCCCGGCGGCGCCCGCCGCGCAGGAGGCCAGCACGATGCCCAGCAGCGCCATGACCAGGCGGATCCGGTCCAGCCGCAGCCCGAGGCCGACGGCCGTCGCGTCGTCGAAGGAGATCGACCGCTGGGCGCGCGCCGCCCACAGCGCCACCGGCAGGGCCGCCAGCAGCACCCAGGCCAGCCGGCCGGCCTGGTCGAAACCGGCGCCGTTCAGGCTGCCGGTCATCCAGACCTTGGCGGCCTGCGCCTGGAAACCGTCGCCCTTGGTGAGGAAGACGGAGGTCAGGGAGGACAGGGCGACGCTGATGCCGATGCCGATCAGCACGAAGCGCTGCGCGTGCAGGCCGCGCCGCCAGGCCAGCGCGTACACCAGCAGCCCGGCCGCCAGCCCGCCGCCGACCGCCGCGTACGGGGCCTCACCGGTCGAGCCGACCACCCCGTACGCCATCAGCCCGACCACGGTCGCGGTCGCGCCCCAGGTCACACCCACCACGTCCGGGCTGGCCAGCGGATTGCGGGCCACGGTCTGGATCAGCGCCCCGGCCAGCCCGAGCGCCGCGCCGACCAGCAGCCCGACCACCACCCGGGGCAGCCGGAACTCCCCGACCACCAGCTCGTCCGGGCTCGGCTGCCCCAGCACCACCTTGACGACCTCGCCCGGCGAGACCGTGGACTCGCCGAGGCAGAGGGAGGCCACCACCGTCGCCGCGAGCGCCACCAGCAGCCCGACGGCGGCGAGGGCCGAACGCCGGTGCAGCAGGAACGACGCCCGCCCGGCCCGCACCACGGAGTACCCGCGCAGGGACACCGAACTCACGCGGCGACCACCTTCCTGCGCCGTACCAGCGCCACCAGCACCGGGACGCCCACCAGGGCCGTCATCACGCCCGCCGGGACCTCGGAGGGCGGGAACAGCACCCGGCCGAGGGTGTCCGCGAGCAGCAGCAGGGCGGGGCCGAGGACGGCGGAGAAGGCGAGGACCCAGCGGTGGTCGGCGCCGGCGACGGCGCGGGCGGCGTGCGGGACGGCGAGGCCGATGAAGGCGAGCGGGCCGGCGGCGGCGACGGCCGAGCCGGTCAGCACGGTGGCGCCGAGCGCGCCGACCGCGCGGACCAGGCCGGTCCTGGCGCCCAGGCCCTTCGCGGTCTCCTCGCCGAGCGCCAGCGCGTCCAGCCCCCGGGCCACCGCGACCACCAGCAGCGTGCCGACCGCGAGGAACGGCAGCAGCTGCCAGGCGACGTCCGCCGTGCGCCCGGAGAGCGAGCCGACGTGCCAGAAGCGGAACTGGTCCATGGTGGCCGCGTCGGTGGTCAGCACCAGGGTGTTGAGCGAGGCGATGAACGCGGACATCGCCGAGCCGGCCAGCGCCAGCTTGATCGGGGTCGCCCCGCCCCGGCCGCGCCCGGCGAGGCCGTAGACCAGCACGGTGGCGACCACCGCGCCCGCGAAACCGAACCAGACGTACCCGGTGAGGGTGGAGACCCCGAAGCCGGAGATCGCGACCACCACGCCCGCCGCCGCGCCCTGCGAGACGCCGAGGATGCCCGGGTCGGCGATCGGGTTGCGGGTCAGGCCCTGCATCACGGCCCCGGCCAGGCCGAGCGCCGCGCCGACGGCCAGCCCGACGACCGTCCGGGGCAGCCGCAGCTCGCGGATCACCACCGCGTTCGCGGAGTCGCCGCCGTGCAGCAGCGCGTCGACGGTCTCGGAGAGCGGGACGGTACGGCTGCCCACCGCCAGGCTCAGCAGCACCGCGACGGCCAGCACGGCCAGCGCGGCGGCGAGCCACAGTATTCGGCCGCGCGGCGTACGGCGGGGTGCGCGCCGCGCGCCGGGCGGTGCGGGTGTGTCGGTCATGAGCCCTCTCCGCAGACAACTCAGGTAAACCTAAGTTCCGCCTCGAAG
>NZ_JAFLNG010000257.1 GCF_017427025.1 Streptomyces sp. FH025 | reverse complement strand
CGACCGCCCGCACGGTCAGCTCCTCGCCGAGGACCAGGACGCCGAGCACGGTGGAGACGACGGGCAGCAGGTAGCCGACGGTGGCGGCACTGGTCGGGCCTTCGGTGGCGATCAGCCGGTAGTTGAGGTGGAAGGTGAGGCCGGTGCTGGCGACGCCGAGGACGGTGACGGCGGCGAGGCCGAGCGGGTCGGCGCCGGCGAGCGGGTTGAGCGGGCCGACCGTGGGCAGCGCGATCGTGCTCAGCCCGGCGGCGGCGGTGAGTTGGGCGGCGGAGAGGGCGAGCGGGGCGGTGGTGGTGCCGGTGGCGGTGCGGGTTGCGCTCCCGGTTTGGGTGAGCGCCCGGGCCATGTAGGCGTACGCGACCGCGTAACTGGCCGCCGCACCGAGCAGGGCGAGCGCCCCCGGGGCGGAGATGCCGCCGCTCTCCCGCCACGGGGCGAGGATCAGCAGCACGCCCGCGAAGCCGAGCAGCAGCCCGCCCAGGCGCAGCGGATCCCGGGTGCGCGCTCCGCCGGGAGCGCCCTCGGTGCCGAGGGCCAGGCCGATCAGCAGCGACCAGAGCGGGGTGGTCGCGTGCAGCACGCCGGCCAGGCCGGAACCGACGCTGCGCTCGCCGTACGCGGTGAGCAGGAACGGCAGGGCGTTGCAGAAGAACGCGGCTACCGCGAGCCGCCGCCAGAGCGCGCCGCCGCGCGGGAGGCGCTGCCGGGCGGAGCGGGCGAGCAGTAGCAGGACGGCGGCGCCGAGGGCGGCACGCAGCACGGTGATCTGCACCGGGGTCAGCCCGTGCTGCAGCGCGAGCCTGATCCAGAGGAAGCCCGAGCCCCAGAGCAGGGCGAGGACGGCCATCCGTAGCACGGTCGGGGCCTTTCCGGGTCGGTGACGGGTTGTCGGGTCGGTGACGGCTGTCGGGTCGGTTGGGTTGTCGAGTCGGTGGGGCTCCCTGGCCCCGAACCGCCGCAGCGGTGCCGGGTTTCCGGGTCGCCCTGGAGACGGTCGCGCGGCGAAACCCGGTAGCACAAGCGAAAAGTTCTTCACCAGCTTTAAGCTGAGCTACATGAATGCCCCACTGGACGTCCGACGGATGCAGGTGCTGTGTGCGGTGGTCGACCACGGTTCGGTGAGCGGTGCCGCCACCGCACTCGGCTACACCCCGTCCGCCGTCAGCCAGCAGGTGGCGACGCTCGAACGGGAGACCGGGACGGCCCTGCTGGAGCGGATCGGACGAGGCGTACGGCCGACCGCCGCCGGGCTGCTGCTCGCCGGACACGCGGCGGCCATCGACCGGCAGATCGCGGAGGCCGGTGCGGCGTTGGCCGACCTGCGGGCCGGGCGCAGCGGCAGTCTGACCGTCCGCTACTTCGCCACGGCCGGTGCCGCGCTGGTGGCCCCGGCGGTGGCCGCCTTCCGCCGGGAGTACCCGGGGGTGCGGCTCGACCTCGGGGTGACCGATCCGGAGGACCCGCTGACCGAGGTGCGGGACGGCCGGGCGGACCTCGCGGTGCTGGTCCGGCCCGAGGGGGCTCCGGGGGCGACGGGCCTGCGGCTGGTGCACCTGCGCGACGACCCGTACCGCGCCGTGCTGCCCCGGGGCCACCGGCTGGCCGCGCGGCGCGTCCTGGACCTGGCCGAGCTGGCGGAGGAGCCCTGGGTGGGCGCCGAACCGCCCGGGCCGTGCCGGGAGATCGTCCGCGGCGCCTGCGATGCGGCCGGGTTCCGTCCGGCGACCGCGGTGGACAGCTCGGACTACCCGACCGCGCAGGGCTTCGTCGCGGCGGGCCTGGGGGTGGCACTGGTGCCGGAGCTGGGCCTGGCGCAGCGGCACCCGGGGGTCTCGGTGCGCCGGCTGCGCGGCCCGGCACCGGTGCGGGCGCTGCACGCCGCCGTACGGGAGAGCGCCTGGGGGCAGCCGGTGCTGGGGGCGCTGGTCGCGGCGCTGCGAGTGGCGGCCGGCAGCCCGGCCGCACCGGATTCGGATTGAGGGAAAGGGAGTACGGACCATGGGCAGTGCCACGGAGGGCCTCTACCTGGCCTTCGCGGAGCGGGAGGCGCGCGGCAACTCGGCGGCCTACCAGGAGCTGGCCGAACGGGCCGCGGGGGACGCGGAGTTGCTCGGACTGCTGGACGGACTGCCGGCCCCGAAGCGACAGCCCAACCTGCTGTTCGGCGCAGTGCGGCACCTGGGAGGGCCGGTGACGGAGGGCTGGTCGGCCTTCCGCGACTGGACGGCGGCGCGCTGGGGCGAGGTTTCGGCGACGATGCTGGAGCGGCGGACCCAGACCAACGAGGCGGGCCGCTGCGCCACCCTGCTGCCGCTGCTGGCCTCGCTGCCGCAGCCGCTCGCGCTGATCGAGGTGGGCGCCTCGGCGGGCCTCTGCCTGTACCCGGACCGGTACCGCTACCGGTACCTGCCTGCGGGCCCCGCGTCGGGTGGACCCGGCGAGCCGGCGCGCGAGCCGATGCCCGAGCCGGTGCGCGAGTTCGGCGCCGAGGGCAGTCCGGTGACGCTGGACTGTGAGGTGAGCGGGCCGGTACCGATGCTCGACTCCCTGCGGGAGCGACTGCCCGAGGTCGTGTGGCGGGCCGGGATCGACCTCAACCCGCTGGACGTCCGCGCCGAGGAGGACATGCGCTGGCTGGAGTCGCTGGTCTGGCCGGAGCAGACCCACCGGCTGGAGCGGCTGCGCGGGGCCGTCCGGATCGCCCGTACCGAACCGCCGCTGCTGGTACGCGGCGATCTCAGGGCGACCGTACGGGAGTTGGTGGCACAGGCCCCGGCGGGGGCGACTCCGGTGGTGTTCCACAGCGCGGTGCTCGCCTATCTGCCGCCGGAGGCACGGGAGGAGTTCGGGGCGACCATGCGCGAGCTGCCCGGACACTGGA
Source organism: Streptomyces sp. FH025 (assembly GCF_017427025.1). Taxonomy (GTDB): domain Bacteria; phylum Actinomycetota; class Actinomycetes; order Streptomycetales; family Streptomycetaceae; genus Kitasatospora. The sequence continues at coordinate 6,957 of NZ_JAFLNG010000257.1, read as the reverse complement.
TCTCCAACGAGGCCCTCTCCGTGCTGCCGACCGTGGCGGAGCGCCTCCCCCGCCCTGCCCCGACCGGCTCCGGGCTGTTCGTCCTCGCCCTGGACGAACGGCCGGTGGCCTTCACCGGGCCGCACGGGCAGTCCCTGGACTGGTTCGCCGACGCGTGAGCCATGGCCCTGGCCGGTCCTGGCCGTCCTGGACCGGCCCGGACCGGCCAGGGCGGTAGCCACCGGGGCTTGAAGCTGCCGCAGCGGCAGCTTCTACCGTCGTGACCAGGGCCGGAGGAACCGGCCCCGGTCCAAGCGAACGTGGACGTCGAAGGACGTGCGGACGTCGAAGGACGTGCGAGAGGAGACCGCCATGGCCTGGCCGATCGCGGAGGTCGCCCGGATGTCGGGGGTGACCGCCCGGACCCTGCGGCACTACGACGAGATCGGGCTGTTGCCTCCGGCTCGGATCGGCTCCAACGGCCACCGCTACTACGAGGAGCGGCAGTTGCTGCAACTTCAGCAGATCCTCGTACTGCGGGCCCTGGGTGTGGGGCTGTCCGAGATCGCCCGGATCCTCGGCGACCAGGTGGACGAGTTGGAGGCCCTGCGGGGCCACCACCTCCGGCTGATCGCCGAGCGCAACCGGCTTGACTCACTGGCCGCCACCGTCTCCCGCACGATCGCCGACCTGGAACGCTCCCGGAGGGACGGCACACCCATGACCAGCATCAACCGACCCGAGAACCTGTTCGAGGGCATCCAGCCCGCCGAGATCGACGAGAGCCTGCGCGACTTCCCCGAGCACGCCGAGGCGGCCCGGCGCGCCACCGCCGCGATGACCCCGGCCGAGATCGAGGCCGGGCAGCGCGAGCGGACCGCGCGGATGGTCCGTCTGGCGGAGCTGATGGCGGCCGGCCACCCGGCCGACGCCGAGCCCGCGCAGGACATGATCGACGAGGAGTACCGACTGCTCGGCGAGATCCGGACGGTCTCGGTGGAGGAGTACCTCGCGATCGCGCGCTCCTGCACCGAGAACGCGCAGTGGAACGCCGCGTACGAGGCCATCTCCCCGGGGCTGGCCGCCTACCAGCGCGCCGCCATGGAGGCGTACGCGACGGCGCGGCTCTCCTGAGGGCGCGGCTCTCCTGAGCCGGGCGGGGTCGCCCCCGCCAGAGGTGGCCCCGGGCCGGGGCCACCTCCCCGCCGTCACTCCGTCCGCAGTGCCGTGACCGTCCGGGTACGGGCGGCCCAGGTGGCGGGCAGGGCGGCGCCGAGCAGCGCCAGCACCAGGCCGCCGAGTATCAGCGGCCCCACCACCGACGGGGAGAACACGCTGAGGTCCACGTCCGGCACCCCGATCCCGGCGGCGCGGGCCATCGCGGGCATCACCTGGTGGTGCACCACGATCCCGATCGGGACCCCGATCAGCCCGGCTACCAGACCGCCGCCGCAGACCGAGGTGAGCACCATCCCGATCGTCTGCCGGGGTGACATCCCGAGCGCCTTGAGCACTCCGAGGTCGTGCACCCGCTCCCGGGTGTCCAGCAGCACCGTGTTGAGCACCCCCAGCCCGGCGACCACGGAGAGCAGCAGCGTGAGCGTTCCCGCCAGGGTGTTCATCGCCAGCACCACGATGTTGATGCCGGGCCCGCCCTCGTCGGCGCTCAGGCCCATCGGCTTCACGACCTCGTCCAGCCCGTCGGCGTAGGCCTTCGCGTCGGTGCCCGGGGTGAGGTCGATGTGGAAGGAGAGCGCCTCGGCGTGGATCGCGCCGCCGAGCGGCGCCAGCGCGGCCCGGTCCAGGAACACCAGGTCGTTGGTGGTCAGGACCTCGCCGGTGATCTTCGCCGGGGTGCTGCGGCCGTGGTCGGTGAGGGTGACGGTGTCCCCCACCTTCACCTGGTTGGCCCGTAGGAAGGCGGCGCTGACCACGACCTCTCCGGGGCCGTGGAACCACCGCCCGGAGACCAGCTGGAAGCCGCTCCAGGAGGCGTCGCCGCTCAGCGCCTCCACCTCGGAGCGCCCGGTGTTCCCGGCCACGGTGACCGGGGTCGGCACACTGCTGTACCAGGCCCGGGTTCCGGGGTGGGCGTCGATCGCCTTCGCCACGGCCGCCTCGTCCACGTGGTCGACGGGCACGGCGGAGCCCTCGATCGGCGGCTGCACCAGGACCTTGCCCGCGCGGTCGGCGACCAGGCCGTCCTGCAAGGAGCTCAGCGAGAGCGTCAGTCCGACGCAGAGGGTGACCCCGACCGTGCCGAGCACCACTGCGGCGGCGGTGGTCGCGGACCGGCCCGGTCGGTTGAGCGGGGACGCCAGCCCGAGGCTGAACGCTCGTGGCACCGGCAGTCGGCCGATCAGTTCCTTCAGCCGGGAGAGCGGGCCCGCCGCTCCGGCCCGAACCGAATCTCCGTGCTCGGTCGCCCGCTTGGCGCCCGGCGCCGTTCGGCCGACCGCGAGCGCCTCCACCGTGCGCAGTCGCCCGGCCCGCAGTGCCGGCACCAGCGCGGTACCGGCCACGGCGCCCAGGGCCACCACCGAGACCAGGACGTCCACCCAGAGTGGGATGCCCAGCAGACCGCCGCGCAGGGCCTTGTGCGCCATCCCGAGGACCGGCACGGAGAGCAGGTTGCCCCCGAAGACGCCGAGCGCCGTGCCGATCCCGGCGGGGATCAGCGCTTGGCCGACGTAGGCGCGCGCGACCTGGGCCGGGGTGAAGCCCAGGGACTTGAGGATGCCGATCCGCCGGGTGGCGGCGCTCACGGCGCCGCTGACCACGACGCCGATGATCAGCACCGACATGGCCAGACCGAGCGCCCCGAAGGCCGTGACGAAGGGGACGAAGGTCGAGGCCGTCCGGTTAGCCTCCGCCTGGGCGGGCCGGTAGGACGTCGCCTTGGTGAGCGCCCCGCCCGGCACCGCGGCGGCCAGCGCGGCCCGGTCGGCCTCCACCTCGGCGTCGGTCCCGGCCCGGGCGAACCGGTACAGGTACTGGGCGGCGGGCGCCGTGCCGGGCGGGGTGAGCCCGGCCACCTGCTCGGGGGCGATCCAGCCGTCCGCGCTCCAGGAGACCGAGGCGGCCAGACCGACGACCTTGAGCGTCGGCTGCCCGGGCAGGTCCGTGAACTGGGCGCTGTCGCCGACGGCCAGCGGGGAGTGCCCGTCCAGGAACACCACCTCCCCGGGGCCCTGGATCCAACGGCCGTTGGTGATCCGCAGGTCGTCCATCGGACCGCCCTGCCCCCGGCCGACCAGCGTCATCGGCGGCAGCAGACTGCCGGCTGACGGGAATCTGGTCCCCGGACCGGAGCGCGGCTGGACGGTGAGCGCCGGATAGGGGCCGGCCGAGGCCGACACGCCGGGCGCGTGGGCGGCCGCCGCGAGTTGGGCGGGGCTCGCCTTGGCCTGGTCGTACAGCACGTTGAGGTGCGCGCCGTGCTGGTCGGAGAAGGAGCGCTGGTACGGGCCCTGGGCGGCGACCAGCAGCCCGACCGCGAGGATGCACGCCATCACCGACATCATCGTGGTGAGCACCATGACCAGGGTCTGCACCCGCTTGCGGCCGACCCCGGCCCGGACCACCTTGCCGAGCGCGCTCATACGCCCACCTCTCCCCCGGTCGGGCCGGGCCGATGCCCCCACCGCCCGTTCATCGGCCACCACCCGGGGCCGGCACGGCCGCCGTGTCCCGGACCAGCCGGCCGTCGAGCAGTTCGATGGTCCGGTCGGCGCAGGCCTCGGCGAGCGCGGTGTCATGGGTGACCAGCAGGATCGTCTGGCCCTCCGCGTTGAGCCCCCGCAGCAGGTCGCGGACGTCGGCGGCGGAGGCGGTGTCCAGCGCCCCGGTCGGCTCGTCGGCCAGCAGCAGCGGCGGGCGGTTCATCAGCGCCCGTGCCACCGCGACGCGTTGGCGCTCGCCACCGGAGAGCCGGCCGGGGAAGGCCTTGGCGTGCCGGGCCACCCCGAGCCGCTCCAGCAGCTCCCCCGCCCGGGCGCGGGCGGCGTCCCTCCTCATCCCGGCCAGCTGGGCCGGGAGCAGCACGTTGTCCTCCACGTTCAGGTCGTCCAGCAGGTTGAAGAACTGGAACACCATGCCGATCCGCGTCCGCCGGTACTCGGCCAGCGCCGCCTCGCCGAGTTCGTGGACCGTCACGCCGTCCACCTCCACGCCGCCCTCGCTGGGGCGGTCGAGGCCTGCGACCAGGTTCAGCAGGGTGGACTTGCCGCTGCCCGAGCGGCCGAGCACGGCCAGCGCCTCGCCGGCCCGTACCTCCAGGTCGAGCCCGGCCAGGGCGGGGCGGGCGGCGTCGGATCGGTCGTACGTCTTGCTGACGCCGCGGATCCGGATGATCGGCGCGTTCACTGGCCCTCCACGGTTCGGGGTCCGGCACCGGGAGACCCGGGCCGGCTGACGGGACATGACGCTACGAATCGGCGGCGGGGTGCGGACAGCCGTCTGGACGGCCTCTCGGGGGTGTATCCAGATACACCCCGAACTGGGTGTTCAGGCCTAGAGCGTCGGACGTCCGCGGCGGGCAGACTGAGCCACCGAAAGATCGGAACCGGGGCCTGCGGAGCTTACGGGACCGAGGCTTCGAGGCCTCCGCACGGGGGCTCCGGAGGCTCCGGAACGGATAGGGGGCACGTCATGAGGACGGAAGTGACCAGCAGGGTGGTCCGGCGGGTGGGCCGGGCCTGCGTCGAGGGCGTACGCGCCTGGTACGTGGTGACGTTGGCCGTGACAGGGCTGATCTCACTGCTGGCCGGGCCGCTCCTGCTCGCCGCCGCCGTGTTCGGCCCCGATGAGTCCCGGTCGTCCTTGCCGGGCGGGCCGCTGATCCTCACGGTGCCGATGGGGCCGGTCGCCCTCTGGGCGCTCTGCTGGGCCACCGGGGGCGGCGGCCGGGCGGTCGGGGCCGCGCTGTTCGCCCCGGGCGCGCTCGCCGTGACGGCGGCCCATCTGTACGGCGGCGCCGCGCCCGGCGACCGGTCCATCTCGCTCTGGCTGGCGCCCTCACTGCTGGTGCTCGGGCTGTTCGGCGCGCGCTGGATCGCCACCGAGAGCCGACGGGTCGTCGAACGGTGGAGCGGGCGGCCGATCCCGGCGCCGTACCGGCGACCGGCCGACACGACCAGCCCTTGGCAGCGGCTGCAGTCGGGCGGCTGGCTGGCCGACCCGGCGACCTGGCGGGACTTCGCCTGGGCGCTCCTCACCGGCCTCGCCGTGCTGTTCACGGCCGCGATCGTGCTGCTGACCCCGATCGCCATGGAGGTCTTCGGCCGGAACGGGCTGCTCTTCCCGCTGTTCATCGTCTACGGCATGGGCGTCTGGGTGGCCCCGTTCGCGATCCTGTGGGCCGCCCCGCCCGTCCTTCGGGTGCACGAGAAGGCCGCCCGGTCCCTGCTCGGTCCGTCCCGGCGGGCCGAGCTCGCCCGCCAGGTCAGCCACCTGGCGCAGACCAGGGCGGACACCATCGACGCCGGGGCGGCCGAGCTGCGCCGGATCGAGCGGGACCTGCACGACGGGGCGCAGGCCCGGCTGGTGGCACTGGGCATGCTGCTGACCGTCGCCGAGCAGATAAAGCACGACCCGGACGCCCTCGGGCCGCTGCTGGCCGAGGCCCGGACGTCCTCGGTGAAGGCGCTGAGCGAGCTGCGGGACTTGGTCCGGGGCATTCACCCGCCGGTGCTGGCCGATCGAGGCCTGGCCGACGCGGTGCAGGCGACGGCGCTGGACCTGCCGCTGCCGGTCACCTTCACCGGTGGTCTGCCCGGTCGGGCTCCGGCCCCGGTGGAGTCGGCCGCCTACTTCGCGGTGAGCGAGCTGCTGGCCAACGTGGTGAAACACGCCGGCGCCTCGCACGTATGGATCGAGATAGGGCACAGTGGCGGGCTGCTGCGGATATCGGTCACCGACGACGGGCGCGGCGGCGCCGACCCGTCCCGGGGAACCGGCCTCAGCGGAACCGAACGCCGACTGGCCGCCTTCGACGGGGTGCTCGCGATCAGCAGCCCGTCCGGTGGTCCGACCATCGTGAACCTGGAGATCCCGTGCGCGTTGTCATCGCCGAAGACCTCTTCCTCCTCCGGGACGGGCTGACCCGGCTGCTGGAGGCCAGCGGCATGAAGGTCACCGCAGCGGTGGAGAACGGCGAGCAGCTGCTCGCCGCAGTGGCCGCCGACCGGCCCGACATCGCCGTGGTGGACGTGCGGCTCCCGCCGAGCTTCACCGACGAGGGGCTGCGGGCGGCGCTGGCGGCCCGCCAGGCCCACCCGGGCCTGCCCGTCCTGGTGCTGTCGCAGTTCGTGGAACAGCTGTACGCGCGCGAGCTGCTGGCCGGCAGCACCGGCGGGATCGGCTACCTGCTCAAGGACCGCGTGCTGGACGGCGCCCAGTTCATCGACGCCGTCCGGCGGGTCGCCCAGGGCGGTACCGCGATGGATCCGGAGGTGATCACCCGACTGTTGACCCACAACTCCTCGGCCGGCCCGGTCTCCACCCTCTCCCCGCGCGAGCGGCAGGTGCTGGCGCTGATGGCCGAGGGCCGTTCCAACGCCGCGATCGCCCAGCAGCTGGTGATCACCGAGCGGGCGGTCGCCAAGCACACCGCGTCGATCTTCGTCCGCCTCGACCTCCAGCCCTCCGACGACGACAACCGCCGGGTCCTGGCCGTCCTGGCCTACCTCAACAACTCCTGAAGGGAGCCGAGCCGGAGCCTCCGACCGTCACGCCACCCCGCCTCGGGAGAACCGCCTTGGGGGAACCGCCTTGGGGGAACCGCCTTGAGGGGCCTCGGACAAGTGGCGAGTGGCCCTCCGCCGCAGGGGGCTCGCCCGCCGCCGAACGGGTCAATTAGGCTGGTGAGGTGCTCATCCTTGTTCGCCGTCGCCACGTGGACCTGCTCCGCGTGACGAGCATGTCCTGTCGACGCTCCGGGGGCCGGGAGGCGGTGACGGCCACCCCCGGTCGACCACC
>NZ_JAFLNG010000256.1 GCF_017427025.1 Streptomyces sp. FH025 | reverse complement strand
GGCTGGTCGCCCCGCCGCGCCGCCCGGTGTACCTGTCCAAGGGCGGGCTCCAGGTGCTCGACCCGGCCAGCGGCGACCCCCGGCGGCTGCTGGTCTTCGACCCCCCGATGCCCGCGGACTGGCCGAGCGACCTCGAACTGTCCGGTGGGAAGGTCGTGGTCGGGCCCGAACACCTCTTCTCCGCCGCCTCCCGGGGCCACCTCGACGCCCATCACCTCACCGATCCCACCGCTGACTGGAGCCTGCCGCTGCCCGATGAGTTGCAGGGCGAGACCACGCTCGCCGGCATCGACGACGGTTTCCTCTATGGCAGCGTCTGGGGCTCCCCTCGGCGGGACGGCACCCCTCCGGAGTACCGGGTCTTCGCGCTGCGACTCTCCGACCGCTCCTTCCACTGGACCGTCCGCACGGACGGCAGCGAGCAGCCGGTCCTCCCCGCCACCGAGCTCGGCCTGACCCTGGCCTGTGTCCGCTACCTCGGCGACCGTGCTCAGCTGGTGGCCCGGGACGGCGTCACCGGCCGCGAGCTGTGGACCGCCCCCGGCGCCGAGCAGCTGCGCTGGTGCGTCACCGGTCTCCAGGAAATCCTCGTCCCGGACGGCAACGGCGGCGTGCGCATGCTGGACCCCGCCACGGGGGAGCCGGTCTGGAGCCATTCCCCCGCCCGGGGCGAGTCCTGGCGGGCGCTTCCGCCCGTCCTGGGCAGCGCCAAGGTGTACGTCCCCCGGGACGACGGCGTCGTCAGCAGCCACGACCCGTCCACCGGCGAGGCGCTGTGGTCCTGCCGGCTGCCGTTCCTCCTGGACAGCCGCAGCCGTCCCCTGGCCATCGGCGGCACGCTGTTCGTTCCGGGGCCGGCGGCCGGCGGGGTCGGCGCGATCGACACCGCGACCGGCCGACTGCGGTGGACGTTCCGCGACTCCGGCCCGGGCCGGGACGTCTGGACCGTCGCCACCGACGGCGACCGCCTCTACGCGGGCCACGACGACGTCCTGCACGCCCTCCCCCTCACCTGAAACCGAGCTCATCTGAAACCGAGCTGACCTGAGCCGAACCGAGCGGCAGGATGGCCTGATGCAGGTACGCCCGATCTCCCCCGACAAGCTGGCCGAGCTGCTCGCCGACCGCATCGCCGCGCTGCCCGGCGCCGGCGAGCGCCGGCTGCGGGTGGCCGTGGACGGCGCCGCGGCCGCCCGCCCCGAGGTGCTGGCCGACGCGCTGGTGGAGCCGCTGCGGCTGCGCGGCCGCCCCGCGCTGCGGGTGTCAGCGGCGGACTTCCTGCGCCCGGCCTCGGTCCGGCTGGAGTACGGCCACCACGACGCGGACGCCTTCCACGACCTCTGGCTGGACGACGGCGCCCTGCTGCGCGAGGTGCTGGACCCGCTGGAGCCGGGCGGCAGCGGCCGGGTGCTGCCCTCGCTGCGCGATCCGGTCACCGACCGTTCGACCCGCGCCCCGTACACCCAACTCCCGCCCGGCGGTGTGCTGTTGCTGGACGGCGCGCTGCTGCTGGGCCGCTGGCTGCCACTGGAGCTGACCGTCCACCTGGCGCTCACCCCGGCCGCGCTGGCCCGCCGCACCCCGCCCGACCAGCGGTGGACGCTGCCCGCCTTCGCCCGCTACGACGCGGAGACCGGGCCCGCCGAGGCCGCCGACGTCACCGTGCGGATGGACGACCCGCGCCACCCCGCCCTGGTCGAGCGGACGTGACCAGGGAGGGCAGCGTTCCGACGGGCCAGTGGTCCAGCCAGAACGCTGCCGTAGAAGACTCTTGGAACCCTGTTGTGGAACCGTCATGTGGGAGGAGTTCGGTGGGGGCGATGTAGCCCTCGCCGGGTTCGAGGCGGACACGGAGACAGCGCAGGGGCTGTCCGGTGTGCACGTAGGCCCGGATGTCGCTGGTGTGGGGATACCGCCGCCCGTGGTCACGATGCAGGTGTCGGCAGATTGTCAGCGCATCGGCGTCACCGAGGAGGAGGTAGCGCGGGCCGGGTCCTGCGTTGAGACACAACCGCCGCCGGGAGAGGTGCCTCTGCCCGAAGGGGAGACGGTCCCAGTTGTCGAGGTGCAGGCCGAGACGTTTGCCGTTCTCGAAGTTCACCGTGGCTGTCAGAACGTCACCGGGGGTGGTGGCGTGGTTGGCGTACCGCGTGGTCGGTGTCGGTGTGAACGGTGGCGTGACCGTCCACCAGGGGGCGGGTTCCGCCTGCTGGTGGGGCAGCGCAGAGAGGGAGACCAGCTCGGCCACCTCTGACGGCCGGGCGCCGCCAGGGGCCCTGAAGCTCGCGGCCTCGTCGTTGTTGATCGGCCGCCAGTCGCCAGTCGGCACGATCGCCCCTTCTTCGTAGTCGCGGTGCCCGTGGAGGGCGGTGACGCCGGCGATCTGGCAGCGCTCACCGAGCTTCGCGTAGTCGGTACAGACGATGCGCAAAGGCATTCTGGTCTCCCCCAGGACAGTTCATCGGTAGTCGGGTAGGTCGTCGGCGTAGGTGACGTCCAGCTCGGCAAGGAGGGCGTCAGCAAGCTGCGCCTGCTGGCCGTGGTTGATGATGACTTCGCGGAGGTTGGCGACGCCCCGGACGGTGGAGAGGTCGTTTCCGGTGAGGTCGCAGTTCTTGTACTTGCCGGGGCCGAACTCGGCCGCGCGGAGGGTGCAGTCGCGGAAGACGGCTCCGGTGAGGTCTGCTCCGGTGAAAGTGGCTTCGGTGAGAACGCATCGGTCGAAAACGAGTGCCCCGGTGGCGCGGATCTGGCCGAAGACGACGTAGTCGAGGCGGCAGTTCTCGAACAGGACGTTGTCGAAGGGGGATTCGCCGATGACGGCACCCATGAGTTTGCAGTTCCGGAACACTGTGCGGGACGCCTTGGTGCCGGTCCACTGCACCTGGCCGAAGTTGCTGTCGGTGACCTGGACGGAGCTGAACCGGACGTTGTCGATGTGGGTCCGCTGGGAGGAGACGTTGTGGATGACGCCGTTGCGAACGTCGGTTTCGATGAGGTCGAGGTCGCGGAGGTCTTGGTCGGTGTATCGGAACTCGGTGACGGTGCTGCCGGGTCTGGGGACTGAGGTGATGGTGCCGAGATAGGGGTCGTTGTCCAGATCGGGCAGGAGCACAGCGGTGCGGCCGTAGGCGCGGGTCGGCATGAGCGGTCTTCTCCGGGGTCGGTGTGGCGCTGGCCGGTGCCCGGGGAGGCGGGCACCGGCCAGCGTGCGTGGGAGACCCTCATTGTGGGGGCCTCCGGGGGACGGTCAGCGGTTTGACCAGTCCGACCACGACGGTCCGTTGTTCCAGTTGTCCCAGGGGGCGCTGCTCCAGTTGTCCCAGGACGGCGCGTTGTCCCACGGAGATCCGGGGTTGTTGGACCAGGTGGGTGAGTTGTTCCACTCCAGGTCGGGCACGTTGGCGCGGGCGATCAGCTCCGTCACGGCCGGGGTGTCAGCGGTCGCGAGCTTCTCCAGGACCGTCATGCGGATTCCTCCTGATGGATGATGTCTGCGAGGGCCAGGACCGGTGCCTGCTCGGCGACGCGGCAGTAGTTGGTCTCGCTCTTGGTGAAGGTGTGGTGCTCGAAGTAGCGGTTCCCGGCCTGCGAACCTCGGCAGTAGTCGAAGAACTCGCAGGTCAACTCGCACTCGTCCAAGCCGTCGAGGAACTCTTCGACGTACCGCAACCGGTATGCGCCGTCGAGGATGGCAGTGAGCGGTTGTTCCAGTACGTTCCCTGCCCGGAAGTCCTGGTAGGCCTGGTCGTTGATGCCCGCCAGCTCCGGTGACAGCAGGTACACATCGCCGTTCTTGGAAATCGTCGGCAGAGGATCGATACGGCTTCGCTCGGCGCGGTCGTCGCGCTGAGTGCGGGTCATCCGCAGGTACCGGCCGAGGCGGTCCAGCTCTCGCACCGACGGGGCGTCGGCTGGTTGGCGGCGAGTCCAGCCGATCACCCGTCGCCAGAACGTCAGTGCCTCCTCGCGGGTGGGCGGGGTGCGGCCGGTGTTCACACCCTCGTACTCCTCGATGTTCAGGCCGATGTTGACCGGCCCGAGGTCGGCAAGGAAGTCCATGAGAGGGCCGGGGTGGGTGATGCTCTCGCGGGAAACGACAGCGATCAACGAGAACGGCACTTCGCGCTCGCGGAGCTTGTCGATGCCGCGCAAGATCCGGTCGAACGCGGGACGGCCGCGTCGGTCAACGCGTCTGGCCGAGAGGTCCGGTGGGCCGTCGATGCTGACGCCGACACGGAACCCGTGGTTGGTGAACAGGTCGCACCAGTCGTCGTTGATCAGGGTGGCGTTCGTCTGGATGGCGTGTTCCAGGCGTCCGGCCTGCCGCAGGGACTCGAACGGCTGGAGGAGCTCCGTGAACCTGCGGGTGCCGAGCGCAAGGGGCTCTCCGGCATGCCAGATCACGCCGAGGGGTTTGCTGCCCGCAGGTCCGACCAAGGCTGCCGCCGATCGTGCTACCGCCTCGGACACCTCGACCGGCATCGGGGTCTTGTCGTTCCGGTTCGGCAGGTAGCAGTAGGTGCAGTCCAGGTTGCAGAACCCGGTCGGCTGCATCACCAGGTTTCTCGGGCGTGCGTCCACGCGCGAGAAGTAGCGGCTCATCACGCCACCACCATCGCTTGGCGTGGGAGCCCGGTCGGTGAAACCCGACGCGGCGCTGAGGATTTCAGCGCGACGTCTCCGCTGTTCGGGGGTGTGACGTGGTGGGCGGTCGGCGGCCATCAGTGCTCCCGGGAGGATCGGTGGAGTGCCGCCCGCCCCGCCACGGGTCTCCAGACAGGCGGCCTGGTGCCGCCGGATGCTTGAGGAATCACGGGGGTCCCACAGCACCCGGCGCAGACCCTCCACGGCCCTTTCCGCGAGGGTCTTGCGCTCCACCCTGGCGCTGCCGAATAGCCATGACTTTCACGGAATGTGAAAGAACATCAGATTCCAGTGCGCGCGATCCACGCCGACAGGCGAGAGCTACGACGCCCACCCGCCCGGGATAGCGCGGACACTGTCTCTCGAACCAGTGGATGCCGGGATGCCTGCTGCGGGGCGACCGCGAACGCCGCATCGAGGTGGTCCAAGGCCGCCTCGGGGCGAGCCATCCACCGGTTCGCCCGAGCCAAATCGATGTGGTGGTGACCGATCCGGGTCGGAGCCCACCCGGCCGGGAACCGCATCCCCTTCGCCGCGGCCACAGCACGATCGTGCCGACTGGCTTCGACCAAGGTCATCACGAGATGAACCTGCACGTTCGTCGGGCCGAAATGCAGCGAGAAGTCCCCGGTCTCCCCAGTGGCCTGGGCGAGCCGTTCGGCCTCGTCGAGGTGGTGGGTCATCAGGTCGACATCCTGAGCCCGTGCGGCGACCACCGCCGACCCGAGGTGAAGCTGACCGGCTGCTACCAACGCCCCGGGGGTCTTGGGGTCGGTGCCGTCGAGGTACGACCGTCCGCTGTCCTGCAAGCGGCGGCAGGCGTCCAGGTCTCCGGTCCGCAGGTAGGCGGTCACCCGCAGGTATTCCCGGGCCGCGCGCAGCCCCGGAGCGCGGTCCCCGGCTCGCTGAGCCGCCCAGTCCATCCGGGACAGCGCAGCCGCGGACATGTCGTTCAGACCGATGGCGATGCCCACGGAGTGGCCGCACCGGTACGCCTCCGCCAGCAGCCCCCAAGCCTGCCGCTGATCCTCACCGGTCATCAGGTGGGCGGCGGCGTGCAACTCCGCCAGTAGCCCCGGCAGCGCGGCACACATCGGCTTGTAGTCCGCCGCCTGCGCCAGGGCGTTGATCCTCCGAACCGCCAGCCTCAGCGCTGTGATTGGCCTCGGCCGCGCGTCCTCCTGCGGCGGCAGGTCATACAGGTCCAGCGCGGCTCGGATCGGAGCCATCAGCGGCAGCAGGGGTTCCTTGGGCCCCATCCCATCGCTGTATGGCTCCGGTTGAAGGTCGCCGACCTTCAACCGGAGCGCACGAGCGACCGCCGCCAGGAACGCCGCAGATGCGGGCTTGTGCCCGGCCTCGACTTTCGTCAGAAGGCTGTAGGAGACGTTCGCCCGAGCGGCCAATGCGCGCTGACTCAGCCCCGCCTCTACCCGGAGAGCCCCGATCCGCTCACCGATGCTGACCCCGACCGGTAGTGTCATGCAGACCTCTGTCCCGCGCACGCCATCACCCCTATGCAGGGGAGAGTACCCCCGCGTGTACGCGGGTATCGCCAGATCGGCACGCTTCGCGAGATCAAAGGCGGAGACCGGGCCCGCCGAGGCCGCCGACGTCACCGTGCGGATGGACGACCCGCGCCACCCCGCCCTGGTCGAGCGGACGTGACCTCCGGGGCCGGCCCGCGCTGGCAGTACGGGCACCAGAACACCACCCGGTCGCGCGGGGGCGTGCCCTGGCGCCCGGTCACGACGGGGGTGACGCAGCGCGGGCAGGGCCGTCCGGCCCGCCCGTAGACCCAGTGCTGGTAGCCGGGCCGGGTGTCGCCGGTGGTGATGTGGCCGGGGCGCAGCTTGTTGGCGTCCAGCATCGCCCGGGCGCGCTCCACCAGGCGGTCGGGGTGCGGGAGTTCGCCGACTTCCGTCCACGGGGTGACGCCTGCGACGAAGCACAGCTCGTTGGCGTAGACGTTGCCGATCCCGGCCAGGTTGCGCTGGTCGAGCAGGGCCTCGATGAGCGGGCGGCCGGGGTGGGCGAGGAGACGGCGGACGGCCTCGACCGGGTCCCAGTCGGGGCCGAGCAGGTCGGGGCCGAGGTGGCCGACGATCCGGCGTTCGTCGGTGGTGCGCAGCAGCTCGACGACGGGCAGCCGGTAGCCGACGGCGGTGCCCCGGTCGGTGCCGAGGACGGCGCGGATCTGCCAGTCGGGGCCGCCGGTCCAGCGCTCTCCGGGCCGGTAGACCTCCCAGCGGCCCTCGACCCGCAGGTGGGTGTGCAGGGTGAGGCCGCCTTCGAGGCGGGTGAGCAGGTGCTTGCCGCGCGGACGGACCTCGAGCACCCGGCGGCCGGCCAACGGGGCGGTCGCGTACCCGGGCACCCGCAGGTCGGCGCTGGTCAGCGGCTGCGCGGCGAGGACCTCGTGCAGTCGGGCCGCCGCGCGGTAGACGGAGTCACCTTCTGGCATGACTCCATTCTGGTCCGCGCGGCGGCGCCGTGGGACGGTGAGGCTACTCGGAGGCGGCCAGGCCCTCGCGGACGACGACCACCGGGCAGGGCGCGTGCTCGGTGAGGTGGCGGCTGACGGAGCCGAGCAGCACGCCGGAGAAGCCCCCGAGGCCCCGGCTGCCGACGACCAGCAGTGCGGCGCCCTTGGCGGCCTCCAGCAGGGCCTGGGCGGCGTTGCCGGGCATCACGGTCTCGCTGATCCGTACGCCGGCGTCCTCGCCGACCACCTTGGCGACGCTGTCGGAGAGGGTCTTGCCCGCGAGTTCCTCGGGGTTGAAGGCCTCGGCGACGGGGACGCTCGTCCCGGCCCAGCCGTAGAAGGCGGGGTACTCCCAGGCGGCGATCGCGTTGACCGTTCCGCCGACGGCCTTGGCGTAGTCGACCGCCCAGCGCAGCGCCTGCTCCGAGGCGGGCGAGCCGTCCACGCCGACGACGATCCGGGGGTTGGCACTCATGTCGTTGCCCTGCCTTTCGTGGTGGGTTGCCCCGCTCGGGGCCCGACCCTCCGAACATAGATCAAATCGGACATACGGCCGGTAGTTGCCACGCCGTGGGCGGCGTTTCACATTCAATTCGGATGCTGCCGATCGACGCGCCCTGGGAGTATGGCCGGATGCCGAACAAGCCGCGCCGCCGCACCGACGGCTTCGCCGAGGTCCTCGCCGCCCTGCCGCCCGCCACCGGCACGGGTGGCGGCCAGCGCCGCCAGGACCCGGTCGCGGCCGGGGGCTTCCTGGACGCCCGGGGCCGCTACTGGCGTCTGGCCCGGGGCCCGCTGGACCGGCGGCCGGCCAGGCGGCTGATGTCCGGCGCCGACGAGATGACCCGGGGCGGCTGGGGCGGCGGCTGGCACGAGGACTTCCCGGACGACCTCGTCCCGGTGCTGCTGGCTTCCGAGGAACGTCCGGCCGCGTGGCGGGAGGCCCTCGCCGGGGACCACCAGGCGTACGAGTTCCGCGCCGCAGGCGGCCTGACCCTGCTCTACCTCGACATCTCCTGCTGACTCAACTCCGGTACGCCGCCCACACATTGGCCATCCGCTGGACCTGGCCCGGGGTGAACTGGGTCATGCACGAGTCGTAGCTGTAGTCCATGAAGTTGTGGATCGGGTCGGGGCCCGAGCCCGGGCAGCTGCGCCGCCCCTCGGGGCAGCCCGCGGCGGGGCCGCGCTCGGGCGGGGTGTCGTCCACGTAGTCGCCCGGGGACAGGCAGCCGCCCTGGAAGGTGTGGAAGAGGCCGAACCAGTGGCCGATCTCGTGGGTGGCGGTGTTGCCCTCGTCGTAGTGGGCGGCGGGGCCCCCGGGCAGCGAGTCGTCCAGGACAACCACGCCGTCGTCGGTGGGGTTCGAGCGGTAGGCGTCCGGGAAGGTCGACCAGCCGAGCAGGGACTCGCCGAGGTGGGCGGTGTAGAGGTTGAGGGCACCCTGGCCGCCCTTGCGCAGGGCGGTCTTCATGGCCTGCTCGGCGGCCGAGCCGGGGGTCATGCCGTTGTACCAGTCGGCGTTGTCGGTCCAGTCGGCACCGGCCAGCGCGAAGTGGAAACCGGTGGGGGTGTTGCCCTCGCCCTGGCCGCCGTAGGTGGCGTTGAGGTGGTCGATCTGGGCGGCGACGACACCGTCGGGCAGCCGCCCGGCGTCCCCGGCGTGGATCACGTGGACGTAGACCGGCACGGCGGTCGGGGCGGCGGCGAGCGGAACGTGGGTGGAGCCGAGCCGGGCGAGCCGCTCGTCCAGATCCGCCTGCATCGCCCGGGCCTCGGCGGCGCTCACGGTGTTCGGGTCCCGCCCGGCCGGGCCGCCGGCCCGCCGGCGGGCGGCGGGGTCGGTGGCCTCGGCGGTACCGTCGCAGACCGCGGTCGGGGCGGCCACGGCATGCCGCGGGGCCGGGGCGGCGAACTGGCTCAGTCCGGCGGCGGCGACCAGCGCGGCGGCACACGGGAACAGGCGAGGGGCACGCGAGCGCACCCGGGAAGCACGGCGCATCAGCGCTCCTGACAAGGGAGTTGACGGGTCATCGCGCTCTCTGCGGGCCCGCGCGCCGACGAACCGTCGGCGAAACACCGACGAACCGGCGGCGGACCACCGGCGAACCGGCGGCGCCCTGCGCCCGGCGACCGGCGCGAATCCGCCGAGACTACGACGCCGTGAAGTCGATCTCCCGCAGGGCACGCGCGGCGGCCCGGTCGAGTACCACGGCCGACGCACAGCCCGCCGGCGGCCGCCCCGACCCGAGCAGCAGCCGGCGCAGCCGTCCGGCGGCGGCCCGGTGCCGGGCGAAGGCGTAGCGCGAGACGCTCCGCCCGCGCCGCCGCTGGCCCGACCGGGCCTCGGCCGGGTCGGCGTCGAGCAGCAGCAGGTGCACCCGGCGCCCCTGCCGGGCGGCGGCACGGGTGAGCCAGGCCCGGACGAACGGCAGCGTCCCGCAGTCGTGCACCGCGAGCGGCCCGCCGTCCAGGACGGCCCGGCGCAGCCGCCGGTAGTGCGCGAGCCGGGCCAGCGGCCGGTAGAGCGGGTACGGGAGGCGGCCGGGCAGCCGGGCCGCGTACTCCTCGCGGACCTGCTGGGAGTCGACCAGCGGAGCGCGGACGCAGCGGCGCATCAGGGTGCTCTTGCCGCTGCCGGGCAGGCCGGTGACCACCAGCAGGTCCCCGGCGGGGTAGCGCAGGACGGCCGGGCCGGGGCCGCGCAGTTCGTACAGCCCTGACCGAACGGAC
>NZ_JAFLNG010000255.1 GCF_017427025.1 Streptomyces sp. FH025 | reverse complement strand
GCACGCTCAAGGGAGGGGCAGATCCGTGGACGAAGGAACGCACAAGGCCTTGCTGATCGGGGTCGGCGAAACCCCGGCCGCAGCGCATCGCTTCCCCCCGTTGCAGAGCGCGGTCACCGCAGACCTGCACGAACTGGGCGAGGCCCTTACCGACGCCGGTTACGACGTCGAAACGCTGCGGGACCCGACCCGCAACGACATCGCCGACCGCATCACCCGGATCGCACAGGACGCCCCTGCCGGAAGCACTCTGCTGCTGTACTTCTCCGGACACGGCGTCCGGATCCGCGACACCGACTACCTGCTGCCCGCCGACGCCCTCGCCCCCGCCGACGATGATCCCGCGGCCTGGGAGCGACCGCACATCACCGAGTCCCTGCTCGACGCGGACATCAGCAAGTACCTGTCCGGCTGCACCACCGGAACCGTCCTGTGGCTGATCGACGCCTGCCGCTCACCCGAGGACAGCGGCCCGGTGGTCTTCGGCAGCGGTGTCACCAGGGGCCCGGCCCACGGCGGCTTCGCCGTCATGACCGGGTGCGAACCCGGGCAGCGCTGCGGCTACACGGACACCGGCAGTTTCTTCACCCGGGCGCTCGCCGAGGCCTTCGGGCCACTGACCGAGGCCGCCACCGTGGAGCAGATCCACCAGACGGCCGCCCGGCGCACCCGCGAACTGGCGCTGCGCCACCGGGCGGGCCCGCAGAAGGTCCGGATCCACTACGGCAGGGATCTGGAGGAGGAAACCCGGCAGACGGTCGTCGCCCCGAGCAGACGGCTCCTCGAATCCTGGCGCGAGGCTGTCCACGCCCCCGAACTCTGGGGCCGGGTACCGGCCTCCCAAGCGAGCCTCGTGACACGTTTCCAGCAGCAACTGTCCACCCTCGCCGCCGAAACCGCACGCCACGTCCACCTGGCCCAGACGAGCCTGACCGACCCCTGGGCCGATGACGACTTCCCGGTCCGGCTGCTGCGGAACCGTCTGCCGCAGTTGCTGGCCGACGACGCCGAGTTGTCGGCCCTGGAGGTCACCTCGCTGATAGCCGGAGTCTTCCTGCACGAAGCGGCCTGGGCCGACCGGCTCAATCAGGCGAAGGGGGTGTCCCCGCACTTCGTGGGGCACCTGGACGACGGCGACGCCCTTCGGTCCCACTACGAGCAGATCGTCAAACACCACGCACAGATCGCCGAGAAGCTCTCCCGGTTCCACCTGTGGTACGACGATCCGCCGGAGGAGAAGCAGGCGGTTGCCCTGTGGTTGACGCACCGCTGGATCGCCGACCGCTTCGAGACCGATGACCGTCCGATACCGGCCGAGCGGGCCACCAGGTTCGCCTCCCAGCTACTGGAAGTCGATCCATCGACCTCGGCCGGTCGCACCGGACGTGTCCACGAGTTGTCCTCGGCCCTTCAGTTGGTCGCTGCCGGCCTCACCCTCGGGCTGCCTTCCGATGGCGCTACCGCGATCCCGGACCGGCACGCCACCCCCGGCCGGCCCCAGGAACTTCGGATCCGCCCGCTCGCGGCACTCCTGCGCCTGGCCGGCCTGTTGGCCTTCGATGTCCGTACCCTGCCCGACGTTCTCGCCGAGCACCTGGCCGTGTCGGACTCCGTACGACCACAAGAAGTCATCGAGGTGTTGCGGGAGGCCGTCTGGGACACCGAGGACCGCAACGGCGAACCGAGGAGCCTGCATCTCGACACCGTATGCCCACACCCTGCGGTGCACGCCACGCTGAGTGCCGTTGTGGAGGACGTCGACGAGCTGAGCCAGACACTGCGTGACGCAGCTCGCTCGATGGCCTCACGCGATGCGCTGCTCTTGGCCGGGTTGCCGGCCCGGGCGACCGACCGTCGACTGCGCCCGGCTGAAACCGGGGGCCGACGCGCCTACGACGTACCACTGTTGCGGTTCTCGCTGGCGCAGACAGAGGTTCGCCGACTGCTGATGGGAGAGAAGCTCTACGACGGCGAGCGAAACCTCGCGCTGCGCGAGATGTATCAGAACGCCATGGACGCCTGCCGCTACCGGGAGATGCGCCTGCGATACCTCAAGAGCACGGGTCGACAACTCCCGGCGTGGTCCGGCGCGATCCGGATCACCACCGGCTCTGACGACCGAGGCCGCTACGTCGAGTGCGTGGACAACGGCGTCGGAATGACGGTCGATCAGCTCACCAGCACGTTCACCCGGGCGGGCCGCCGCTTCGAACAAGATCGCGCCTTCAGGCGCGAGCAGGCGGCTTGGCTCCGACATGACCGCTCTCTCCGGCTCTACCCGAACAGTCGTTTCGGCATCGGCGTCTTCAGCTACTTCATGCTCGCCGAGGAGATGACGATCACCACTCGACCGGTCGATCAGGAGGGTCGATCAGCCCGCAGAGCGTTGCGCGTGGAGGTGCCGAGCAGTGGCAGCCTCTTCCGCGTCCAGGAGGATGACGGGCAGCACGACGAGAACCTTCCCGAAGGCGGCACCCGCGTCCGGCTCTATCTGCGCAACCCGTACGACCTACCGGGCGCGGCGTGCGTGTCGATCCTGCAATCACTGGTTCAGGTCAGCGAGTTCAGGATCGAGGCGCGGAGTGCGGACGGATACGGCCACGTGTGGCAGCCGGGCGTCCTCCAGGCCGTGGCGGGTTCACAGAGCATCGAGTCGGAGGCGGCTGTCGAGGCCGTGCCGGGCACCCTGTGGTGGGTCAAGGACACCGGCGCGGTCCTCTGCGACGGCATCGTCACCGATGTCCGTCCTTTCGGCTACGTCCTCAATCTGACCGGGCCGCACGCCGGTGAACTGAGCGTCAACCGCAAGAAGCTGGAGCGCTACGACAAAGCCTGGAGGACAGAGCAGTGGCGGCTCGGAGCCCACGTCCTCGCGAACTGGCCCGAGTTGGACCTCGCCTGGCTCCACCGTCTGGAAACCCGGAACCTTCCGGCGGCCAGGACGATCTGGAAGGAATGGCGCGGCCATGGGGTCCGGATCAGGAATGGATTCCGAGACTCGGTCGACCTGGACAAGGTCGGGTGGTTCAGCATCGACCAGTGGCTGGGCGACAGGCACCGCAATGACCACGGCGAACGGGCCGTCCAGGCCGCCGTCCGCCCCTGGCGATCCACGGTGCTGCGCATGCGTCCGCCAGGAGGGCCCCACGCATCGATCTCACCGGCAGGTCACCCGGTACCCGAACCAGGCTGGGCCGACGTAGCCACGGAGGACACCAGGGACTGGCGCACCGTGGTCTCCTTGGCCCACACCCAGGGCACCACACCGGCAGAGGTGCTCCGCGCGGCCCGCGGGCTGCGAGTCGCACACGCTTCGCTGGCCGGGCCCGCCGTACGCGAGGGCTCCCTCGACTGGAAGCCGACACACCTCGACTCGGTGATCCTGGAGGGACTACGCCCCTCCGACCGGCCGGACATCCATGCCCGTACCAATCGACAGACCCAGAACCGCCCGGGGACGGGCTACCAACACCCGCCGTCGGACCTCAGCGGCATCGTCCGCGCCTCCTCAACGGGCGGCCGGGAGCTCGGAGAGTTGGCCGAGGCCTGCGCACGATACGCCCCGTTCCTCCCCCGTCCACTCGGTGAGGTACCGGAATACCACCGCAAGCACGTCTGCGACAGGGACGACCTCGCGCTGCTCTACGTTCGGGCCGACGAGCGGACGTGGCGGCCAGTGGCCCACCCTTGGGACATATCCACCGTTGCCGAAACTCTCGACATCGGCCTCGCGGATGCCTGGTGGCGTGCCTCCCGGTTCTCCTGGCTCGGACGGCCGATCCCCGACGTCACCCTCACCGCGCTATGGGCCGATGTTCCGCTGGAGCTGGAGGAGGTGCTCCGGCGCTACGTCGTCCCGACCTCTGACGGCAGCGCGATGCTTCCCTGGGCCGCCACGATCGACCTGGCCGCAGAGCTGGGAATCTCCCTGCGCAAGGCGGAGAAGCTCCTCGCTCGGGAGGCGGAGCGGCTGCGGCTTGCCCACCAGCGCCGGTACGCGGCCGGGTCGGCCGGGCGCGGCCAGATCCCTGAGGAGGGAACCGGATCAGTCGTCGCCTGGTTGCACAACGTGGGACTTCGCTTGGAGGGCGGAATCTCCCTTCGCGACCTCGCATTCGCCCATCACTACGAGATGCCATGGACCGAACTCGCCGACGCTGTGGACGAGTTGCGTGCCGCCGGTGTCAGCATCCCGAACGCCGGCCAGCTTTTGCGGGCCTGGGAGGACCTCCCGCTACCGAGCCGATACGCCTTCTCCGGTCGCGACCCGTCCTTCGATGGCTCGGACTACCCCGTCCTACCGAGTTCGGAGGTGCTGTTCACCGGATGCCAGCAGCTGAGGCAGAAGCTCTCGGTCCTGTGGAAGACGGCAGCCAAAGAATCCCGCCGCCTGGGCCTCGAAGCGGACCTCCTGGCCCCCGACCTGAGCGACGATCTGAAGAACTTCCGGCCGACCTGGGACGAGATCCACGCACTGATCGACTTCGGCGACGACGAGGAATACGACGAGTGGTTCGAGAGTCCCCGCTGGACCCGCCTCACCCCGGCGCGCCTCATCGGCTACGCCCGCGCGAAGAACGTCGGCGCACGCGCCGCGTTCGAGCTGCTGGCCCCCTTGCGGGCGATCGGCGCGCTGATACCCGAGCTCACCGCCGAGGCCATCGCCGTATTGCCCGAAGAGGTACCGACCGAGCAGGACATGGAGGCACTCGATCCGACGTGCCGGGTGTCCGGGCAGGACGAGCCCATCGGCCCGCTCGACCTCGTCAGCGTCGCCGGTCGACTCGGCGAGCCGGTGATCCGCACCTGGCAGCGCATGACGCCCTACCTCCCGCTGGAGCCGGCGACTTCCCCGATGACCGGCATCCCCGACACCGTTCCGACCTGGCAGGACCTGACGATCCTCTCCGAAGGCCTCAACGGCATGCTCCCGGCGGTGAACGGCGAGGTGACGCGGGAACGACTCGCCTTCGCGGGCGCGGGGGTCGGAGAGTCGCCCGAGTGGGTTCGAGAACGGCTCGGGAACTACGCGGAACTCTTCGGCCTGGAACTTCCATCGGAATCCGAAACACGGGATCGGAATTGACGCAGCAACCATCGCACGACCTCGACAAGCCCTATGCGGAAGAGGACCTCGGCGTCCTCGACTCCCCGGGATTCAGCCAACGTACGACTGCCGATGGTCGCGGAGTCATCGTGAGCGGCACCTGCCCGCGCTGTCACGGCCGGACCGAGACGGAAATCCCTCGGGGAATTCCCGGAGTCGGCAGCAAGGGGATCGTCGACCTGCTCATCGGGCGAAGGGAAAGGACGGACGAGCCCGAGCCCCTGGTCGGCGAGGTCCACTTCTGCGAATGCGGACATGCCCATCCCGAACTGCCCGCGGACTCCCATTTCATCGGCTGCGGCGGTAGTTGGAGAGTCCAACCGTGAGCGCCCGTTCCGACCGCCGCTGGGCCGAGCTGGCGCGCGAACTCGAGTTCACACGTCTGTCGGAACTCCGCCGGCAGGCCGAGGGCTGGCGGACCGGGCTGACCGGACTGACCGCGCTGCTCACCGTACTGGCCTTGCTGAAAGGCCGTGACAATCTGGCCGATCTGCCGGAATGGGCGCGGTTCGTGGCCACCGGACTGCTCGTGGGAGCGTTCGCGCTGCTCGTCATCGGCTCGCTTCTCGCGATGCGATCGGCCCACGGTGCTCCCGAGCCCGAGATCCTCCTCGGAGGGCAGGCGCTGCGTCGGTGGACCGAACGGGAAGCAGCCCGGGTGACCAAGGCGCTGGCGCGCGCATCGGCCTGCTGCGTGCTCGGACTGATACTGATCGTGGGTGCCGTGGCCGTCACCTGGACGACCACGCAGACCAAGAACGCGAACCTCGTCAGGGTCACGACGCCGCTCGGAGAGACATGCGGTGAGCTGGCTTCGGCGGATCAGCACCAGATCCTGATCCGCCAGGCGACCCCCGGCAACGCCATGGCGTCCGTACCGACGGGAACCATGCTGAGCATGCGTCCCGTCACCTCCTGCTGAGCACAGCCGCAAGCGCGCCGCCCGCCCGGAGGGTGTGCACCTCCGGGCGGGCGGCCCCTGTTCACCGGGTCAGGCCTTCGGGCCCGCCGACTGGACGACCTCGAAGGACCACAGCGTCGAGCCGGAGGCGGCCGGTCGCTTCGGGGCCTCGCCCTCGCCGCCGTGCTGGTGGGCCGCCTTCATCGGGCCCTCCATCCAGGCCTTGAAGTCCTCCTCGCTGCGCCAGCGGGTGTAGACGAGGTACTGGTCGGTGCCCTCGACCGGGCGGAGCAGCTCGAACCACTCGAAGCCGTCCGAGTTCTCCACCGCGTGGGCGCGCGAGGCGAAGCGCTGCTCCAGCACCTCGCGCTGCTCGGCCGGAACCGTCAGCACGTTGATCTTGACGACGGACATGCCGCTCCTTCTGCTCCGCCGGGGTCGCGGGTGCGACCGTCGGCCCGGTTGATGCGTACGGGCAGCAGTCTCCTACACCTCACGGCGGGCGGCTCCGGTGATCCCCGGTGAGTCGGTCACGGCCGGTAGTGGATGGCCGACATGCAGGGCGGGAGCGGGAGTGCAAGCCTGGTTCTAGACCCAAACCCGAGAAATGTAGGAGCGGTCATGGGTATCGGTGACAAGTTCAGGGACAAGGCGCAGCAGGCGGAGGAGGAGGCCAAGCAGCGCCTCGGCCAGAAGGATCCGCAGCAGCAGGACGAGGCCCAGCAGAAGGCCTCGCAGGCGCAGCAGCAGGGCCAGCAGAACCTGGACGACCTGCGGGACGACCTTGAGGACGAGCAGTAGCCGAGCACACCGAGCGGCGACGGCCGAGGGCGAACCCTCGGCCGTCGCGATGTCAGCAGGAACCTTGTGGAGGCGGTCAGAAGGACCGCCCCTCCCCCCGGTACGGCGGCTCGGGCCCGATCGGGGGGTCCGGCCGGTCCCGCAGGTCGGCGCAGAGGGTGGAGCTGAGCCGGGTGAGCAGGTCGGCGAGTTCGGCGTGCTGCTGGTCGTCCCAGTCCCCCAGCAGCTCGGCGAGCTGGGTGCGCCGGGCGTCGACCAGGCGCAGCGCCGCCTTCTCCCCCGGTTCGGTGAGCCGCAGCGGCAGGCCGCCGCTGCGGGCGGCGAGGCCGCGGCCCTCCACCTCCCGCACCGCCTCCTCGATGACCGCGATCGGGATGATCCGCCGTTCGGCGAGTTCGGCCGGCTCGACGGAGCCGTGGTGGTGGATCTGGAGCAGCAGCCAGCTGGAGGCGGGCAGCAGGTCGAGCCCGGCGGTGGCGGTGATCCGCCGGAAGAGGTTGCGCCGGGCCTCCCGGGTGCTCAGTGCCGTGAGCGCGCGGGAGATCTCGTCCAGCGAGGTGCGCTGCACCGGGTTGCACCCGATGGACTCGCCGAGGTCGGGCGCGGTCACGGTGGAGCGCAGCTTCTGTTCGCGCAGGAACAGGGACAGGACGAAGGCGACCGCCGCGACGGGCACGGCGTACAGGAACACCCGGGTGATCGACTCGGCGTAGGCGTGGTGGACCGCGGCCTGGGCGGCGGCCGGGAGCCGGCTGATCAGCCGGGGGTCGGAGGTGATCGTCTCCGGCCGGAAGCCGGGTGGCAGCGGCAGCCCGGCCAGGGCGTCCGCGAGTCGGCCGCGCAGTCCGCCGGCGAAGATCGTCCCGAAGACGGAGACGCCGAAGGAGGCCCCGATGGAGCGGAAGAAGGTGGCGCCCGCGGTGGCCACGCCGAGGTCCTGGTAGTCGACCGAGTTCTGCACGATCAGCACCAGCACCTGCATCACCAGGCCCAGGCCGAGGCCGAAGACCAGGAAGTAGAGGCTCATCTCGGCCGTGCCGGTGTGCTCGGTCAGCCGGGAGAGCAGCAGCAGTCCGACCGTGGTGACGGCCGTGCCCGCGATCGGGAAGATCCGGTAGTGACCGGTCCTGGCGACGATCTGTCCTGAGCCGATCGAGGTGAGCAGCATGCCGAGCACCATCGGCAGCATGTGGATGCCGGACAGGGTCGGCGAGACCTGCCGGACGACCTGGAGGAAGGTCGGCAGGTAGGTGAGCGCTCCGAACATCGCGAAGCCGACGACGAAGGAGATCACCGCGACCAGGCTGAAGGTCCGCGAGCGGAACAGCCGCAGCGGCAGGACGGGTTCCGGGGCCGTGCGCTCGACCTCGACGAAGGCGAGCAGCAGCACCAGCCCGAGCATGCCCAGGCCGACGATCTGCCAGGAGCTCCAGGCCCAGGTGGTGCCGCCGAGCGAGGTCATCAGCACCAGACAGGTGGCGACGGCGGCGATCAGCACGGTGCCCAGGTAGTCGATGCGGTGCTCGCGCCGGACGTCCAGGCCGTGCAGCACGGCGGCGATCACCACCAGGGCGACGACGCCGATCGGCAGGTTGATGTAGAAGACCCAGCGCCAGCTGAGGTGGTCGACGAACAGCCCGCCGAGCAGCGGCCCGAGCACGCTGGTGACGCCGAAGACGGCACCGAAGAGACCCTGGTACCTGCCCCGGTCCCGGGGCGGGACGAGGTCGCCGACGATCGCCTGGGTGAGCACGATCAGGCCGCCGCCCCCGAGGCCCTGGAGAGCCCGGAAGGCGATCAACTCGCCCATGTTCCGGGCGATTCCGCACAGCACCGAGCCGAGCAGGAAGATCACGATGGAGGCCTGGAAGAAGCGCTTCCGGCCGTACATGTCGCCGAGCTTGCCCCACAGCGGGGTGGCGGCGGTGGAGGCCAGCAGGTAGGCGGTGACCACCCAGGACAGGTGCTCCAGCCCGCCGAGGTCGCTGACGATGGTGGGCAGCGCGGTGGAGACGATGGTCTGGTCGAGGGCGGCGAGCAGCATCGCCAGCAGCAGGGCGCCGATCGGCACCCAGAGGTTGGGGACGGTGGACTCCGGCGGGCCGGGAGGGGCCGCAGGGGTCCGGTCGGACGCGGCGAGCGGGTCCGTCATGGCGTCTCCGTAGGGTCGCGGGCCGCCACCACCGGGGCCCGTGCGGATGATCACCCCCAGCTCACCATGCTGGCAGATATGTCCCGGTTCGCGCCGCCCGGTTGAGCCGAACGTAAGCGCCGGGGACATCCGCCGGACGCCGACCGTTCTCCGGGAGCCAACCGCCACCAACCGGCACAACACCACCGCCGGGCCCGGACGCCCCTGTCCACCTCCGGAGCCGTCCTGCATAATCAGGCGCGACCGTGCGCCCGGGACCGGCCCGGGAGCCACCGCGACCCGTCCGCGACACCGAGGAGGCCGGCCGATGCCGGACCAGCACTGCCCGACGTGCGGCACCGCACGCTCGACCGGGTGCGGCTGCGTCCCGGACCCGAGCCTCACCGAGACCGCCGTCCTCCCGCACGTCGAGGGCCCGCCGCTGGTCCGCCCGTACGTGCCGCAGTCGGCCGACCAGGTCGCCGATCAACCGCCGACGCAGGCCCCGCCGGTCGACCCGTTCGAGACCGCCGTCCTGCCGCCGGTCGCCCCGGGCCAGCCGCCGGTGCCTGCGTCCGCGCAGCCGCCGCTCGGACCGGACGCGGACGCCTACGCCACCACCGTGCTGCCCCCGGTGCCGCCGCCGCTCGGTCCGGACGCCGACGCGTACGCCACCACCGTGCTGCCGCCCGTACCGCCGGCCGGACCGCCGACCGGACCGGGCGGGTACCCGTCGGCGCCGGTGCCGCCGCCCCCGGCCGAGGCCGGGGACGTTCCGTTCGACCTCACCCCGGCCGGGTCCGAGCCCGTCGGAGGACGAGCCGCGAGACGGGCGGCCGAGCAGTCCGCGCGCGGTCCGCTCGGCCAGCACAAGGTGCTGATCGGCGGGATCGGCGCCGCCCTGGTGGCGCTCACCATCGGCATCGCGTACGC
>NZ_JAFLNG010000254.1 GCF_017427025.1 Streptomyces sp. FH025 | reverse complement strand
GGGCGTCGCGGTCGGCGAGCCAGTGGGCGTCGGGGTGCCGGTGGGCGTCGGCGTGGGCGTCGGGCTGGGGGCGCCCGGGCCGTCCAGCGAGATATCGTCCGCGTAGTAGGTGCCCTGGCCGTACCAGCCGTGGGTGTAGACGGTGGCGCTGGTCTGGTTGGCGCCGGTGGTGAAGCTGAGGCTGAGCTTCTGGTAGGCGCCGCCGGTGCCGGGCGTCCAGGTGCTGGGGCCGCCGCCGTCCACACCCAGGTAGACGTACGCGCCGTTGACGTAGGCGCTGAGCGTGTAGGTGGTGCTGGGTGCGACGGTGACGGTCTGGCCGCACTGGGCGGTGTCGGTGGCGGTGGCCGCCGCGGCGAGCGCGTAGCCGCCGCTGTGCACCGGGCCGGTGACGACGCTGCCGGTGCTGCCGGTGCAGTTCCAGGGGCCGAGCGAGCCGGACTCGAAGCCGCCGTTGACCAGGAACTCGCCGGCCGAGGCGGTGGGCGCCAGGCCCAGGGTGACGCCGACCAGGGTGGCCGCGGCGACGGCGGAGGCGGTGCCGGCGGCGAGCGCGGCGCGGCGTTGTCTGCTGGTGCTTCTGCGCATGCGGGTGCTCCTGCGATGGCGCGGTCGTGGGGGACGTCCGAGGGCACGCCGGAGCACGCGCCAGTGGGGGGAACGGCCCGGCCTGGCACCCAAGTTGGACTAGACCACTGAAGTGGATCCGGCCGTGCGCTGTCAATGGTCCAGACCGGTCGGGGGCGCCCGAGCGTCCGGAGGCGAGCGGGCGAGTAGCAGCACCCACTGGACCGCCCCGGTTGCCGGAGGTGACACCCCGTCGAAGGATGGAGGGGTGACCCCGCCCGGCTACCTCCGCTTCCCCCACCTGCACGGCGGCCTGCTCACCTTCACCGCCGAGGACGACGTCTGGATCGCCCCGCTCGACGGGGGCGGTCCACACCTCGGGGGCCGGCGGCTCAGCTTCTGGGGCAGCCAGGACACCCGCGTGCGCGGCTGGCTCCCGGACGGCGAGGTGCTGGCCGTCACCTCCTACCACGAGCCCTTCGGCCACTACACCTGGGCGCACGCCCTCCCGCCGGACGGCTCCCCCGGCCACCGGATGCCCTGGGGGCCGGTCGGCGACGCCCAGATGACCCGGGAGCGGACCGTGCTGCTCATCGGCACCGCCCCGCACGAACCCGCCTCCTGGAAGCGCTACCGCGGCGGCGCCGTCGGCCGGCTCTGGGCCGACGGCGAACCGATCCTGCCCGAGCACACCGGCCACCTCGCCTCCCCCATGCCGGTCGGCGGCCGGGTCGCCTTCCTCTCGGACCACGAGGGCATCGGCAACGTGTACTCCTGCCGCCCCGACGGCACCGACCTGCGCCGGCACACCGACCACGCCTCCTACTACGCCCGCGAGGCCTCCACCGACGGCACCCGGATCGTCTACCAGCACGCCGGCGACCTCTGGCTGCTGGACGGCCTGGACGCCCCCGCCCCGCGCCGGCTGCACGTCCCGCTCGGCGGCGCCCGGGCCGGCCGCCGCCCGTACCAGGTCAGCGCCGCCGCTCAGGTCAAGGACCTCGCCTGCGACCAGACCGGCCGGGCCGGGGTGATCACCGTGCGCGGCAGCCAGTACTGGCTCACCCACAAGGACGGCCCGGCCCGCGCTCTCGCCGACACCCCGGGGGTGCGGACCCGGCTGCCCGTGGTGCTCGGACACACCGGCGAGGCCGCCTGGATCACCGACGCCGAGGGCGCCGACGCGATCGAGGTGATGCCGCTGCCCGGGCACGAGGGGTCCGAGCGGCACCACCACCGGATCCTCGCCGCCGGGCGGCTCGGCCGGGTCCTGGAACTGACCGCCTCCCCCGACGGCAGCCGGCTGGCCGCCGCCGTCTCGGACGGGCGGCTGCTGCTGGTCTCCGCCGCCGACGGCGAGGTGCGCGAGGTCGCCGCCTCCGGCTACGGGCCGGTCTCCAGCGCCCGCTTCTCCCCCGACTCGCACTGGATCGCCTGGTCCCAGCCGGTCGCCGGGCGCTCGCTGCGCCGCATCCGGCTCACCCGCGCCGACGCGCCCGCGCCGACCACCGAGGTCACCGACGGCCGCTTCGAGGACGAGCAGCCGGTGTTCACGCGGGACGGCCGATACCTGGCCTTCCTGTCCTGGCGCGGCTTCGACCCGGTCCACGACGTGCACACCGGCGACCTCTCCTTCCCGCTCGGCTGCCGCCCGTACCTCGTCCCGCTCACCGCCGACACGCCGTCCCCGTTCTCCGCGCCCGCCGAGGACGGCACCCCGCGCGGTGACGGCGGCGGCGACGGCACCGTCCGGGTCGACCCGGAGGGCATCGGCGAGCGGCTGCTCCAGTTCCCGGTGATCGCCTCCAAGTACTCGGCCACCGACGCCGTGCGCGGTGGCCTGGTCTGGCTGCGCTGGCCGATCTCCGGCACCCTCGGCCAGACCTTCGCCAGCCCCGAGGACACCTCCGGGCGCCCCTCGCTGGAGCACTTCGACCTGGTCCGGGGCATCCGCACCACGCTGGTCGACAAGCTGGACGGCTACGCCGTCTCCGGGGACGGCGGCTCGATCGCGATCTACTCGGCCGGCACCCTGCGGATCGTCCCGGTCGCCGCCCCCTCCGCCGGTACGACCGTCGACCTGCGCCGGATCACCCACACCGTGCACCCGGCCGCCGAATGGCGCCAGGCGTACCACGAGGCGGCGCGGATCGTCCGGGACCAGTTCTGGGACGAGCGGATGTCCGGACTGGACTGGCCCGCGCTCGTCGCCCAGTACGAGCCGCTGCTGGAGCGCGTCTGCTCACCCGACGACTTCGCCGACCTGCTGCGCGAACTCCTCGGCGAGCTCGGCACCTCGCACGCCTACGTCACCCCGTCCCGCCGCGCCGAGGGCCCCGTCCTCGCCCAGCAGCCGCTGGGCCTGCTCGGCGCCAGCGCCCACCGCTCCCCCGACGGCCGCTGGGTGTTCGAGCGGGTGCTGCCCGGCGAGACCTCCGATCCGCGCGCCCGCGCCCCGCTGGCCGCCCAGGGCGTACGGGACGGCGACGAACTGCTGGAGGTCGCCGGCCGCCCGGTGGACCCGGTGCGCGGACCGCTGCCGCTGCTGGCCGGCACCGGCGGCACCACCGTGGAACTGGCCCTGCGCGGCGACCCGGACGGCCCGGTGCGGCGGATCACCGTCACCCCGCTGACCGACGAACGGGCCATCCGCTACCAGGACTGGGTGACCAAACGGCGCGCCCTGGTACGGGAGTTCAGCGACGGCCGGTGCGGCTACCTGCACATCCCGGACCTCGGCGGCTCCGGCTGGGCGCAGTTCAACCGGGACCTGCGGCGCGAGCTCGACAAGCCCGCGCTGGTGCTGGACGTGCGCGGCAACGCCGGCGGCAACGTCTCCGAACTGGTGCTGGAGAAGCTCACCCGGCAGGTCCTCGCCTGGGACTTCAGCCGGGGCCGCCAGCCGGTCCGCTGGCCCCGGCACGCGCTGCGCGGCCCGCTGGTCGCGCTCGCCGACGAGGCGACCAGCTCGGACGGCGACGTGATCATCGCGGCGATCAAGCTGCTCGGCCTCGGCCCGGTGATCGGCAACCGCACCTGGGGCGGGGTGGTCGGCATGACCGGCCGGCACACCCTCGGCGACGGCACCCAGATCTCGGTGCCGAAGAACGCCTCCTGGTTCAGCGGCGGGCTCGGCTGGTCGGTGGAGAACCGGGGCGTCGAGCCGGACGTGCACGTGCTGCGCACCCCGCGGGACTGGGCCCGCGGCAGGCACCCCGAGCTGGTCGCCGCCGTCCAGCTGGCCCTGGACCTGCTGGAGGACGCGCCCGCGGCGCAGCCCCCGCCCTCCGACACCCCGCGGCCGGACCTGCGGCGACCGCAGCTGCCGCCGCGGTGACCTCCGGTTTTCAGCCCCAGGGGTCGCCCTCGGCGGTCATGTCCTCGGCGGCGCGCCGGTCCGCCTCCTCCTGGGCGAGCCGCTCCTGCGTCTCGCGCTTGCGCTCGACGTCGTTGCTGTACGCGTCGACGGTCTCGTCGTGGGCGAGGGCGGCCCGCTCGGCGGCCTCCTGGCCGGTGTGCTCGTGCGGCGGGCGGTGGAACAACCTGTCGAAGATGCCCATGGCTCCTCCTCCGGAGGGAACGACGGAATGCCGGGCTGCCCCCACTCTCACACCGGGGGCGCGGGGACGCACGTTGAGCCTTTGGTCCCTGGTGAACGCGCCCAACGGCCGTAGCCGGGGGCCACGGGCCGGGCGGAGGGTGGTGTCGTCGGCGAAGTAGACGCCACCCCCTGGAGCCCGCTGTGACCGTCGTACATCCCGGAAGCCCCACCCGGCGCACCGTCGAGGACCCGCACGACGGACCGCGCCGCCGGGTCGGCCCGCTGGCCGCCCTGGACGGGCGGCTGCCCGGCGCGCACGACCTGCTGCTGATGCAGTGCCCCAGCTCACTGCGGCCCTTCGGGGGCGGCGAACTGCCGGACTGGGCACGGGCGGTGCTCCGGGCACACCCCTGGGTGACGGTCGGCCGGGCACCCGCCGTGGTCGGCGACCCGGCGGACCTGCCGCACCCGCAGCGCTGCACCCGCGACCCGGAGGCCGCGCCCGAACTGTGGTTCCCGGTGACCGTACGCGGCCCCCGCCCCGGCCAGCGGCTGGACGCGCTCGCCCCCTGGGCGGCGGTGGCCCGCACGCTGCGCCCCGAGCACCTGCCCGAACGCCGCGAGCGACTGGCCCCGGAACGGGTCGCCGGGATACCCGCGCTCGCCCTGCTCCCCGAGGTCGGCCGCCTGGTGGCGGACCACCGGCTCCCCTGGGGCCCGATCGGCGCCGTCGGCTACGAGCTCGGCAGCGGCGTCCCGGTCGCCGGCCCGCTCAGCCCGCTGCGGCTGGTGCTGCGCTCCCCTCAGCCGATCAGCCGCCGCGACGCGCTGCAACTGCGGCGGGCGCTGAGCAAGCTGCCGGTGCCGGTGCAGGCCGAGCTGGAGACCCGGCACGGCTCCGTCCAGCTCGCCGAGTACGCGGCCTCACCGCACACCCTCACCCTGCTCACGCCGCACGGGCCCCGCGAGGTCCGCGACCCGTGGTTCCCCCGGGGCCCGTTCGTCTGAGCCGTCAGTGGGGTCGGACTCCTTCGTCTCCGCCCTCCGGGCGGGACCGCGATGAGGCCCAGTGGGGCCTCATCGCGGCGGTGAACTCGACCGTCAGCCGGTGATGCTGGGGGTGCCGGTCTCCAGGTGGCCGGTGAAGCGCTGGGACCAGGTGCTGTCGGCGTCCACCGTCACCGTGAAGTCGTACCAGCCATTGGTGTAGGCGACCGCGTTGAAGAAGTCGCTCACGCTGCCGCCGGCCGGGACCTGGTACGTCCAGGGGCCGTCGGTCCGGTAGTTGTTGGAGGCGATGGTGAAGGTCAGCGTCGTGCTGCCGGAGTTGGCCAGCTTGAAGTAGACGGCCAGCTTGCCGGTGCCCGGCTCGACGGCGTACGAGGCCGTGACGGCGGCGTTCTTGCCCGCCTTCGTCGCGTCGCCCTTGAAGCGGCGCAGGAAGCGGTTGGGGCCGACCACGGTGAGGTCGTAGGGGCCGCCGCCGAAGTTGGTGCCGCAGTTGAAGAAGTCGCTGGTGGTGCCGCTCGGGTCCACCGTGTACTGCCAGGGGCCGCCGCTGCGGTAGGCGTTGGCGTAGGCCGCGAAGTGCGAGGACTTGGTACCCCCGTTGTCCATCTTGATCCAGACCTTCATCACCCCGCCCGAGCCGAACTCCAAGTGGTCCAGGTTGGCGTTCGGCTGGTACGGCAGGGCCCGGGCCTTGCGGGTGCCGGACTCCTGCACCGGCAGCTGATTGTTCACCGGCGCCGGGTTGGGCAGCGGGCCGCACGCCGACAGGCCGATGGTCTGCGAGGTGTCGGGCAGCGCCGGCAGGCCGTACACGGGATTGGCGAAGTCGAACACGCCGGTGAGGTCACCGCAGACGCGGCGGCGCCAGTCGCTGATGTTCACGCACTGCGCGGGCGTGCCGAGGGCAGCGGTCCAGACCTCCAGGAAGCGCAGCACCGACGTGTGGTCGAAGGTCTCGGAGTTGACCCAGCCGCCGCGGGTCCAGGGCGAGACGGCGATCAGCGGGACGCGGAAGCCGAGGCCGATGTTGGTGCCGTTGACGAACTCGCCCGGGGTGCCGGCCGGAGCGACGGGCGGCGGGACGTGGTCGAAGAAGCCGTCGTTCTCGTCGTAGTTGATGAACAGGACGGACGAGTTGAAGACGTTCGGGTCGGCGTCCAGCGCGTCGATCACGTTGTGGACGAAGTGCGCGCCGTCGGCCGGGGTGGCGTACGGGTGCTCGGAGGAGGCCTGGTCGGGGACGATCCAGGAGACCTGCGGGAGGGTGCCCGCCAGCACGTCGGCCTTGATCGCGGCGACGATGTCGTCCGGCGTCTTCCCGGTGACCTTGGGCACCGAGCCCATGCCCTTGGTCGCCAGGGCGCTGCCGGCCGGAGCACCGCTGAACTGGTTGAAGTACGCCAGCGCGTTGTCGCCGTAGTTGTCGGCGGCGTTCTGGTAGACCTTCCAGCTCACCCCGGCGCCTTCCAGCGCCTCGGCGTAGGTCTGCCACCGCAGGCCCTTCTCGTCGCCGCCGTCGTAGGCCGGGCCGCCCGCCGTACCGGCCGGGTCGATCTGGCCGGACCAGTGGTAGGTGCGGTTGGGGCCGGTCGCGCTGAGCACCGAGCAGTGGTAGGCGTCGCAGATGGTCCAGTTCTCGGCCAGCGCGTAGTGGAACGGGATGTCCTGGCGGGTCAGGAAGCCGAGCGTGCGGACGTTGCCCTTGGCGGCGACCCAGTTGTCCATCTTGCCGCCGTTCCACGCGCTGTGCTGATCGCTCCAGCCGTGTGAAAGGTCCCCATTGCATTGGGCGAGGCGCTCCGGGTCGGCGCCGCCTGCCGGCTTGGTCTGGCTGAACTGCCACGGGTACTGGCGGGAGAACAGGCCGTTGGGCTGGTTGAAGACGCTGTAACCGCCGGCGATCTGGATGGCGCTGCGGTCGGCGAAGCCGCGCACGCCGCTGAGCGTGCCGAAGTAGTGGTCGAAGCTGCGGTTCTCCTGCATCAGGATCACCACGTGCTGCACGTCGGTGATGGTGCCCGTGGTCGCGAGAGCGGTGGTGGAGGCGGTCCCGGCGCTCGGGGTGGCACCCGCGGCGCCGGTGCCGGCCACGGCGAGGCCGGCCGCGGCGGCGCCGGACAGGGTGACGAACTTCCTACGACTCAACTCGGCCATCAGCCCAGTCCGTCCCTTCGCTGGCGATGTTGTGTACACAAGTCAGGGCTCATCGATCGCGCAGCAGTCTCCACCGGCACAGAGCGGGCCACCAGATCCGCGCGGCAGGGTTGGCGGACTGTTCGTCCGGGAGTCACCGAACGACGCCAGACTGAACGGGGGGCTGAAACGCCGGGGAGAGACGGAAACGATGGCCGGTCAGCGATCCTTGACCTCGATGCCCAGCGCCTGCGCGAACTGCGGTGCCAGCTCCATCAGTTGGGGGGAGCTGATGACCGCCCCGCGCAGCCCCTGGTGGCCGTCCGCCAGGCCGAGCCGGCTCGCACCGCGCAGATCGGTCTTGCTCAGCACGGCGCCGCGCAGCCGGACCTCCTCCAGCGTGGAGCCGGGGAAGGACACCCCGGTCAGTTTGGCCTCGCCGAAGTCCACGTCGCGCAGCAGGCAGTCCTCGAACACGACGTCGCGCAGCACGGCCGCCCGCAGGTTGACCGCCTCCAGCTTGCAGCCGCGGAACACCACCCGGCGCAGCGCCGAGCCGTACCCGGCGACCCCGGCCAGCACGCCGCCGACGAAGGCGCTGTCCTGCCACTCGGTGTCGCTCAGGTCGCAGGCCACCCAGCGGCCGGCCTGCACCCAGACCTCGTTGAACCGGGCCTGGCGCAGCTTGACCCCGCTGAGCGCGACCGAGGTGAAGGCGCACTCCAGGAAGGCGGCCCCGGCGCCCGACTCGTCGGTGTGCTCGCCGCCGTCGAAGTGCGTGGTGTCGTACCTGGCGTCGCTGCGCAGCGGCCCGGTGTGCGAGCGCAGAAGGTCGGCGTACGGGAGGTCGGCGAGCTGGTCGGGGACGGAGCGCGGCATGGCGGTGGCACCTCGTGGTCGGCGGCGGGCGGGTCTCGTCCGCATGCTCGCACGCGCCACCGACAGGGCCTGGATGACGACACCCCGGACCGGCCGCGGGTCGCGGCCGGTCCGGGTCAGCCGAGTGGTCCGGTCAGTCGAGTGGTACGGGTCAGCCGAAGAGCCAGAGCGAGTTGACCCGGCTGCGCTCGGTGCTGTTCGGGTACGGGTTGGTGCAGGACGGGCCGGGGCCGCCGCCGGACATCAGCTCGCTGCACGGGCCGGAGTAGTGGTCCGGCAGCCCGAGCACGTGGCCGGTCTCGTGGGCCGTCACCCGGACCGAGTTGTACTGCTGGTTCTGCTGGTAGTCGAGGAAGATGTAGCCGCTTCCGTGCCCGTCGGTGCTGGCGTAGGAGCCGCGGCTGTCGTTGCCCTCGTAGTAGCGGAAGTCGGCGTTCGAACCCGCCCGCAACTGGACGTTGCTGACCGAGCTGTTCCAGATCGCCGCGGCGTTGGCGATCTGGTTGCGGAAGGACGGGGCCGAGCTGGCGTCGTAGGTGACCACGACGGTGGCCAGGAGCGGGCTTGCGGCCTGCTTGGCCTTCGCGGAGGCCATCACGGCCTGGAAGAACGCCTGGTTGTCAGCCGTCTCAGCCGCCGAACCGGCGTACGTCGAGGCGGTGTAGCCCTGCACGGCCGGGGCGGCCGGGGCCGCCGAGGCGGCGGCCGCACCGGTGGGCAGCACGGCGAGGCCGGCCGCGAGGGCCAGGCCGAGGGTGGCGGACAGCACGGATCGCTTCATGTGGGGGCTCCTGAAGACTCCTGGGGACTCCGGATCCCGGGCGCCGCAGCCGGATTGGGGCCGGCTTGGGGGAACGCCCGATGACCGGGTGGTGTCCCCAGAGCTTCAGGCAGCCCGCCGGGCGGGCGGATGATGTCAACCTGCGATAGTTCGACCCAATACCCCCGTGGTCCCGTGGATTTGAGTCGTCTTTTACTCGTCTTGACTCACCCATGCCCCTGGCATTCCGTTCCCCCGGGGGCTAGGCTCCGAGGCGGGGAAGTACCCATGCGGCGGGCCGCCCGTTTCCGGCCGGGCGGCCCGTCGCGGTCCCGATCGCCTTTCCGGAAGGGTCAGTTCGCGGACGCCAGCCCGTTCGCCCAGAGCGCGTCGACCTGCGCCCGCTCGTTGCCGTCGGGGTACGGGTTGGTGCAGGACGGGCCGGGGCCGCCGCCCGACATCAGCTCGCTGCACGGGCCGGAGTAGTCGTCGGGCAGGCCGAGCACGTGGCCGGTCTCGTGGGCCGTCACCCGGACCGAGTCGTACTGCTGGTTCTGCTGGTAGTCGAGGAAGATGTAGCCGCGTCCGTGCCCGTCGGTGCTGGCGTAGGAGCCGCGGCTGTCGTTGCCCTCGTAGTACGAGAAGTCGCCGGTGCCGCCGGCCTCCTGGAGCCGGACGTTGCGCACCGAGCCGTTCCAGATCTGCGCGGCACTGGCGATCTGGCTGGTGAAGGAGGGCGCGTTGGCGGTGTCGTAGGTAACGGTGACGGTCCGCAGCCACGGGTCGGCGGCCTGCTTGGCCTTCGCCGCGGCCATCACGGCCTGGAAGAACGCCTGGTTGCCCGCCGCTTCGGCGGCCGAACCGGCATACGTCGAGGCGGTGTAGCCCTGCACGGCCGGGGCGGCCGGGGCGGCGGCGGCCGCACCGGCGGGCAGCACGGCGAGGCCGGCCGCGAGGGCCAGGCCGAGGGTGGCGGACAGCACGGATCGCTTCATGTGGGGGCTCCGAGTTCGCGGCGCGC
>NZ_JAFLNG010000253.1 GCF_017427025.1 Streptomyces sp. FH025 | reverse complement strand
GACCGGTGCGGGCAACACTCCGGTGATCTACGGGCTGACGGGTGTCGGCCTGCTCGCCCTCGGCGGCCTCGCCGTCCTGGCCGCCCGACGCCGCAGCCGCGGCCGCCACGGCTGACACCGCCGGGGCCGACAGCGAGGCTGACGGCATCCGCCACGCGAAGGCCGCCCGGGTCGACCGGGCGGCCTTCGCCGTGTGCGGGGCCGGTCAGGCGGGCCGGCCGGTGGACCGGCCGGTCAGCGGGTGTCGGTCTCGAAGAAGCGGTCCACCGTGCGGCGCTCGGCGGCGATCGTGTGCACCGGCTCGCCGACCACCCGGCCGGCCAGGGTGACGGCCAGTTCGCCGACGTCCTGCCGGAGCCGGTCGGCCGCCTCGGTCCGGTCGGCGGCGATCCGGGCGTGCCCGGCGGAGAGGAACCGGTCGCGGTCGCGGATGCCCTCGGCACGGGCGGCGGCGATCGCGGCCGCGCCCCGCTCCGCGTGGTCCTGCCGGATCCGGGCCGCCTCGTGGCGGGCGTCGGCGAGCTCCCGCAGGCCGGCGTCCCGAGCGGCCTCGGCCTCGGCGCGGACGGCCGCCGCGCGTTCGGTGCGGCCCTCGGTCGCGTCGCGCCGCTCGGCCAGCATGCGCTCGATGCGCGGGAACACGTGGCCGCCGAGCGTCCACAGCATCAGGAAGAACAGCGTCAGGCCGAGGGCCAGCGCGAACGGTTCGGGCTTGAGCGGGCCGAGGTCGATGTTCACGCAGACCTCCCTTTTGGTCTGATGGACAGTCAAAGAGGAGGTTTCCCTTGGGCGATGGCGGTCGAACTTTTACCCGGCCATGACTTGCGTCACGTCGCGTTCTCCGCCGCGTCACGCGCGTTCTCCGCCGCGTCACGCGCGTTCTCCGCTGTGTCACGCGCGTTCACGCGCCGTTCGTCCGGGCCGTCGCGTCGCGTGCGCCGTGGCGTCACTGGCCCATGACGTACCTGACGGTCGGCCCGGTGGTCCAGCCGCCGTCCACCGCCAGCTCGGCGCCGGTGACGTAGGAGGAGTCGTCGGAGAGCAGGTAGACCACGGCGGTGGCGATCTCGGGCGCCTCGCCGACCCGGCCCATCGGGGTGTTGGGGTAGTTGCCCTCGCCGCGCTGGATGCCGACCGAGGCGGTCATCGGGGTGTAGGTCATGCCCGGGTGCACCGAGTTGACCCGGATCCGCTCGGTGCCCAGCTCGACCGCGCCGACCTTGCTGAGGCCGCGCACGCCCCACTTGGAGGCGCCGTAGCCCGCGGTCAGCGCCAGGCCCATCAGGCCGGCCGCCGAGGAGATGTTGACGATCGAGCCGCCGCCGGCCGTCCGCATCGCCGGGACGACGGTCTTCATCCCGATGAACACGCCGGTCAGGTTGATGTCCACGACCTTGCGGAAGTGCTCGACGCTCTCGTCCGCGAGCAGCGTGCCGGTGGAGATCCCGGCGTTGTTGACCAGGCCGTGCACCGCGCCGAACTCCGCCGTCGCGCAGTCCACCACGCGCTGCCAGTCCTCCTCCGAGGTCACGTCGTGCCGTACGAACCGCGCCCGCTCGCCGAGTTCGGCGGCGGTGGCCCTGCCGTCGTCCTCCAGGACGTCGGTGATCACCACGTTGGCGCCGGCCGCGACGGCGAGCCGGGCGGCCTCGGCGCCCAGGCCGCGCGCGCCGCCGGTGATGATGACGGTCTTGCCGGTCAGGTCGTTCATTGCGTGCTCCTTCGGGGGGCGGGGGCGGAGAGCATGGCGGCGGACACCGTCACCAGGTCGCCGAGGAAGGTCTCCTCGTCCGTCAGGGGGGTGGACCCGGTGAGGTACTGCTGCGCCCGGTCGGCCAGCGCCGCGCCGATCAGGGTGAGGACGAGGTCGAGCCGCTCCAGCCGGATCGGCTCCGGCAGCCCGGAGATCCGCTCCTCCAGCAGTTCGATCAGCCGCCAGTAGCCGCCGCCCGCGAGGGTGGGGTGCGGGGTCCGGGTGCGGACCCCGCTGTTGTGGCTGACCTGGGCGGAGATCCGCAGGCAGTGCCGGCCCTGTTCGGTGCGCAGCTCGGTCGCCTCGGTCGCGACCAGGGCGTCCAGCAGTCCGGGCAGGTCCGCGTCCGCGAGTGCGGGCAGGCGCGGCGCGAGGGCCCGCTCGGTGCGCTCCTGGCGGCCGGCCATGATCGCGTCGAGCAGGCCCTCGCGGGAGCCGAAGTGGTACTGCACGGCGGACGGGTTGCTCTGTCCGGCCAGCCGGGTGATGTCCCTGGTCAGGGCGGCTTCCACGCCCCGGGTGGCGAAGAGTTCCTCCGCCGCCCGCAGCAGCCTCTCGCGGGTCTCGTGGCCCGCCGGTGTCCTTGCCATGGGCAACAGATTAATACTGTGCATTATTAACGGCAACGGACCCCGTGGATCACCGGCCTTCCGGCCTTCGCGTCCGGTTACGTCACCTCGCCCCGGCGGGAGAAGCGCTCCTCCCGCCACTCGCCGCTCGCCAGCACCTCGGCCAGGTGCCGGGCCGCGTCCCAGACCTCGGTGTACGAGAGGTAGAGCGGCGTGAAGCCGAAGCGCATGAGGTCCGGCGCGCGGAAGTCCCCGATCACCCCGCGGGCGATCAGCGCCTGCACCACCGGGTACCCGTCGGCGTGCCGCAGCGCGACCTGGCTGCCCCGCCGGGCGTGCTCGCGCGGGGTCGCCACCTCGACCCCGTCCAGGCCCTCGACCAGCGAGACGAACAGGTCGGTCAGCGCCAGGCTCTTGGCCCGTACGGCCGCCAGGTCGACCCGCTCCCAGATGTCCAACGAGGCTTCGAGCGCGGCCTGGCCGAGCAGCGAGGGCGAGCTGGTCAGGAAACGGCCGATGCCCGGCTTGGGGTCGTACCCGGGCTCGAAGGCGAACGGGCGGGCGTGCCCGAACCAGCCGCTCAGCGGCTGCCGCGGACCGGCCGCCAGGTGACGCTCGGCGACGTACAGGAAGGCCGGCGAGCCGGGGCCGCCGTTCAGGTACTTGTAGGTGCAGCCGATCGCGAAGTCCGCGTTCGTGGCGCCGAGTTCGACCGGCAGCGCGCCCACCGAGTGGCACACGTCCCAGATCATCAGGGCACCCGCGGCCTGCACCCGGGCGGTGATCCCGGGCATGTCCAGCAGCTCGCCGGTGCGGTAGTCCACGTGCGAGAGGACCACCGCGGCCACGTCGCCGTCCAGGTGCCGGTCCAGCTCCTCCGGGCGGATCAGCAGGCTGCGCCCGCCCTCGACCAGGCCGGTCACGCCCTCGGCGATGTACAGGTCGGTCGGGAAGGCCTCGGCGTCGCCGAGCACCGTGCGCCGCCCCGGGCGCAGCGCGATCGCCGCCGAGAGCACCTTGAACAGGTTCACCGAGGTGGTGTCGCAGACGACCACCTCCGCAGGACCGGCCCCGACCAGCGGCGCGATCCGCCGCCCCAGCCGGTACGGCTGCTCGAACCAGCCGGCGTCGTTCCAGCTGCGGATCAGCTCCCGGCCCCACTCCCGCTCGACCGTCCGCCGCACCCGCTCCGGCGTGCGCACCGGCAGCGCGCCCAGCGAGTTCCCGTCCAGGTAGACCACGCCGTCCGGCAGGGCGAACTCCTCGCGGAACGCGGCCAGCGGGTCGGCGGCGTCCAGTGCCGCGCACTCCTCGCGCGTGATCATGCGCATCCCCTCGGTCCCTCGGTCTTCCACACCCGCGGTCGTGCCCGTCACGGTGTTCGTGCCCGTCACGGTGTTCGTGCCCGTCACAGCGAGTCCCGGATCGTCCACAGCTCCGGGAACACGTCCTGCTCGGCCGACCTGCGCAGCCAGGCCAGCCCGCTGGAGCCGCCGGAGCCGGGCTTGCCGCCCATGGTCCGCTTGACCGCGAGGAGGTGGCGCTGGCGCCAGCGGGTGACCCGCTCCGCGACGTCCAGCAGCCCCTCGCCGAGCGGCCGGAGGTCGGCGAACTCCGCCTCGGTGTACACCCGCCGCCAGGCCGCCGCGACCTCCTCGGACGGCTGGTAGCGCTGCTCGGAGGGCTCCGGGCGCGGGGCCAGGCCGCGCCGGGCCAGCAGGGCCAGCGCCTCGTTGTACAGGCCGGGGGAGCGCAGCGCCTCGGCCAGCTCGGCCAGCGTCCCGGGCACCCCCTCGTACATCCTCAGCAGCGCGGCGTTCTTGTTGCCCAGCAGGAACTCCAGCTGGAGGAAGGCCGAGGACTGGAAGCCGGAGGCCTCGCCGAACAGCGCGCGGAAGGAGTTGAACTCCTGCGGCGTCATGGTGGCCAGCAGGTCCCAGGACTCCACCAGCACGTCCTGCACGTGGGTGCCCCGGCGCAGCGCGGCCAGCGCGGTGGGCAGGTCGTCCTCGCGCAGCGCCCCCCGGGCGATCGTCCACTCGTGCCGCAGCAGGCCGAAGAGCAGCTCCATCACCTGCGTGGTGACGATGAACGACAGCTCGGCCGGCTCCTTGCTGCGCGGGTGCTGCAGGCTGTGCAGCTCCTCCAGCCGCACGTACTGCGCGTACGGGGTGCCCCGACCCGGCTGGCCGCCCCGACCGAACGACAGGTTGGGTGTCTCCACCGTGTCGTGCCCCATCCCGATCCCTCCTGGTCCGTCCGGGCCTCGTCGCCCGGGGCCGGTGGAGCGGACGGAGGTCCTGGTTCCACCGGGGAGCCCATTGTGCGGCGGTGCCGCCCCCGGCTTGAATGGTCGACGAGCACCACAACCGCGCGTGGGGCTGTCGTTCGCGAGGCGTTCGGCCGATCTGCTTTACGAACGAAAATCCGCTGGAAAACCGTCCCGAATCCGTCGGGGATCCGGCGGAGATCCGTCGGAAGATCCGACGGTCCGAACCGCTCAGGGAGCCGTCATGGACGCCGTCGACCGCCGCCTGCTGGCCGAGCTCCAGGCCGATGCCCGGCTCTCGTACAACGAACTCTCCCGCCGGGTGAGCCTGTCCGCACCCGCGGTGGCCGAACGGGTCCGCCGCCTGGAGGCCGACGGGGTGATCAGCGGCTACCACGCCCACGTCGACCTCACCCGGGCCGGGCTGCCGATCACCGCGCTGGTCCAGGTGCAGTGCTACGGCCCGCGCTGCGTGCTGCGCGACCCCGAGGTGGCGACCTGGCCCGAGGTGCTCCAGCTGCACCGGGTCACCGGCGGAGCCTGCTGCGTGCTGCTGGTCGCGGTGTCCACGATGGCCGAGTTCGAGGCGCTCTGCGACCGCCTCGGCGGATACGGCCCGCCGGCCAGCTCGATGATCCTCTCCAGCCCGGTGCCCTGGCGGCCGGTGGTGCCGTAGGGCCCTGGCGGCCCGGCCGCCTGGCCCTGACGCCGACGTGAAGGAGTAGCTTCCTCGGCATGCCGAACGAGCGCCACATCCTGCTGCTGCCCGGGAGCCTGCGGGCCGGTTCCTCCAACGAGACCGTGCTGCGCACCGCCGCCGCGGTGGCCGCCGCCGTGCCCGGCCTGCG
This sequence comes from Streptomyces sp. FH025, assembly GCF_017427025.1. Lineage (GTDB taxonomy): Bacteria > Actinomycetota > Actinomycetes > Streptomycetales > Streptomycetaceae > Kitasatospora. Next base: position 4,490 of record NZ_JAFLNG010000253.1, on the reverse strand, counting down.
GACCACGTACTACGCCGGGCTGGCCGGCCTGCCGCACTTCAACCCGGACCACGACACCGACCCGCTGCCGGAGCCGGTGGCGGAACTGCGGGCCGCGGTCGAGGCCGCCGACGCGCTGCTGGTCTGCACCCCCGAGTACGCCGGGACGCTGCCGGGCTCCTTCAAGAACCTGCTGGACTGGACGGTCGGCGGGGTGGAGATCTCGGACAAGCCCGTCGGCTGGATCAACTGCGCCGCGCCGGGCCGGGGCGGGGGCGCCGAGAGCACGCTGCGGACCGTCCTCGGCTACACCGGCGCGGCCGTGGTGGACGAGGCCTGCGTCCGGATCCCGCTGGAGCGCGGGGCGGCCGACCCGGACGGGCTGATCGCCGACCCGCTGGTGCGCGAGCGGATCGGCGAGGTGCTGGCCCGGCTGGCCGCCGCCTGACAGGCCTCAGCGCCCGGCCGGCAGGGGCACCCCGAGCTCGTACAGGCCCTCCAGGAACAGCTCGACGCCGACCGCCGCGAGCAGCAGCCCGAGCAGCCGGGACAGCACCTCCAGCGAGGTGCGGTGGGTCCGCCGCATCACGGGCGCGAGCAGGGCGACGCAGAGGTAGTTGAACACCACGACGGCCACGTACGCCCCGGAGACGGCGGCCTTCCAGCCCCAGCTGTTCTGGTTGAGCGAGGCGACCAGGACGGCGGTGATCGCGAGCGGGCTGGCGATGTACGGCAGCAGCAGTTCGCGGATGCCGTCCGCCAGCGGGTTCGTCAGGTGATCGTCGTCGTCGCCCTCCGAGCCGAGGTGGACGCCGAAGACCAGCGCGACCGCGTAGACGAAGAAGATCGCCCCGCCCGCGAGCCGGAGCGACTGGTCGCTGATGTGGAACAGGGTGGTCAGCTCGTCGGCCCCGAAGCCGAGCACCAGGCCGATCACCGCCGAGATGACCGTGCTGAGCGCCGCCAGCCCCCGCAGCTCCCGGTTGCTGCGGGTGCCGGCCAGCCGGGCGAAGGACAGCATGGTCTTCGGCGGGCCGACCACGGCGAAGAAGGTGATGAACGCGCTGCTCAGGTTGAAGACGAACATGGGCCCAGCATGACCGGGGCGCCCGGGGAGACCGGCCCGCCACGCCCCGGGGTCGGGCGTGGCGTGGATCTCGTGGGCGCGCTGTTCGTTCCGGCCTCGCGGTTCATTCCGCCCCGGAGACGAATTCGCCCGGATGGCGGCCCCGGCTCGAACGGGTGCGCGCTCTCGGGTGCCATGGAGGTACGCACGACGGCGGTACCCACGACCAACCCTCCGCGGAAACGAGGAAGCGACATGTGCCTGAACCGTAAGGACCTGGGCCTGCTGGCCCTGCGCGGCGCGGTCGGCGGGGTGCTGATCGCGCACGGCACCCAGAAGCTGTTCGGCTGGTTCGGCGGCGGCGGCCTGGAGGGCACCACCCAGGCCATGGCCCACATGGGCTTCCACCCGGCCCGGGAGAGCGCGATCGCGGCCGGCCTCGGCGAGGCGGGCGGCGGCGCGCTGCTGGTGGCCGGGCTGGCCACCCCGGCGGCCGGCGCGGTGGTGGCCGGGACGATGGCGGGCGCGGTGTCGGTGCACGCCCCGGGCGGCTTCTTCGCCACCTCCGGCGGCTACGAGTACCCGGCCTTCCTCGGCGCGGCCGGGCTGGCGCTCGGGCTCTCCGGCGCCGGGCGGTACTCGCTGGACCACCTGACCGGGCACGTCTTCGACCGGCCGTGGATCGGCCTGGCGTCCTTCGTGGCGAGCGCCGTCGGGGCGTACGGCGTGGTCGCGCGGCGGCGGCACGAGGTGCGGCTGCGCGAGGAGCGGGCGGCGGTGGAGGCGGACGAGCAGGAGGGCTCGGGGCTGTCCTGACGGCCTCGGCGCGCGCTTCCTCGCTCGCCCGTCGCCCGTCGCCCGCCGCCCGCCATCCGTCATCCGTCACCCGTCACCCGGAGGCAGGACCCCTGCTGGCGGCTGCGGTGGGCGGCTCGGAGGGTGGACTGGGAGGCGTGCCGGGCAGCCCGGTACCGGGAAGGAACGAGGGAGCACATGGACCGCCAGCCGCTCACCCGGGCCGGTGCGAAGCCCCCGGCCAGGGCCACCGCGCAGGACTCGTCGGTGACACTGATGAACCGTCAGGCCAGGCTGGTGGCGGTCGTGTTGAGTGCCGGACTGCTCGGTGCGGCGGCGCTGGCCGGGTGCTCCTCCGGCAGGAGCGGGAGCAGCTCGGCGAGTTCGGCGGCGGCCGCGGTGCGGCAGGCGGCGAGCGCCGCCGCCTCCGCCGCGTCGGCGATCGCCTCCGCGGTCGGCGGGGCGGCCGGGGGAGCCGCCTCGGCCCTCGCGTCGGTCGAGGCCCGGGCCTCGGAGGCGGCGGCCGCCGCCTCCTCGGCGGTGGCCGGGATCAAGGGCGGGCTGGACGCCAAGGCGGACGTGGCCGTCGGGCCGGTGACCACCGGCTCGGACGGCAGGGCGCAGGCGCAGCTGACCGTCACCAACCACGGGCAGCAGTCCTACCGGTACGTGATCCAGGTGAACTTCACCGACAGCGGTGGCGGGGTGGTGGACGCGACCGCGGTGACCGTCCAGGACGTGGCCGCCGGGAACGCCGCCCAGGCCACCGCGCGCAGCAACCGGAGCCTCTCGGGCGAGGTCAGGGCCGAGGTGGCGAACGCCGTCCGCTACTGATCCCCGGCCGTTCGGAGCCCGCCCGGACCCCCGTTCGGAGCTCGTTCGGAGCCTGCTCGGACGCCCGGTCGGACCGGGGTCGGAACCTTAAGCGCGACTCAAGTGCCAACAGGACCCCTTGACGGGCGAGTTGGTCTAGTCCATTTTTATTGCCCAGGTGCAGGGAGCCCCTGAACCGGCGTCACCGGCCTCGGCCGGGGGCGCCGGTTCGGCGCATCCCGGTGTCCGTCAAGGCCTGATCCCGCTCGATTCCCCACCCTGACCTGTCATGTCCCGGTCGTCCGGCCCCACCCCGGACGCGAACGACCCCCGGGGCGACGGAACCCCCACAACCAGGAGTCACGCACCCATGCTGCGCTCACGCATTGAAAGGGCCGGGACGCCGGCTCCGGACGGCGCCCGCCGACGCCGCCCGAAGAGCCTGGCCGCCATCGCGGCCGGCACCACCGCCTCCCTGCTGCTCGGCGCGGGCCTCGCGCTGACCGGTGGCGCCTCGGCCAACGCCGCGACCACCAACTCCACCGGCGCGCCCGCCACCAGCGGCGGCATCAAGGTCGCCTACTTCGACCAGTGGTCGATCTACGCGAACGCGTACTACCCGAAGACGATCCAGGACACCGGCGTGGCCGGGAAGCTGGACTACCTGATCTACGACTTCGCCAACATCAGCCCGACCGACCTGGGCTGTTTCGAGGCCACCAAGGCCGCCGACACGAACGACAACAACCCCAACGCGGGTGACGGCGCGGCCGACGCGTTCGCCGACTACCAGAAGAGCTTCGGCCCGGACATCTCGGTCGACGGCGTCGGTGACGTCTGGAACCAGCCGATCGCGGGCAACCTCAACCAGCTGAAGAAGCTGAAGGCGAAGAACCCCAAGCTCAAGGTCCTGCTCTCGATCGGTGGTTGGACCTACTCCAAGTACTTCTCGCCGGCCTCCGCCACGGACGCCTCGCGCAAGCACCTGGTCTCGTCCTGCCTCGACATGTTCATCAAGGGCAACCTCCCGACCGACGCCGGCTACGGCGGCCCGGGCTCGGCGGCCGGCATCTTCGACGGCATCGACATCGACTGGGAGTACCCGGGCGGCGGCGGCCACACCGGCAACATCTCCAGCCCGGCCGACAAGCAGAACTTCACCCTGCTGCTGCAGGAGTTCCGCAACCAGCTGGACGCGCAGGGCAAGGCCGACGGCAAGACCTACGCCCTGTCGGCGGCGGTCGGCGCCGGCCAGGACAAGATCATGAACGTCGAGACCGACAAGATCGGTCAGTACCTGACCTTCCTCGACGTCATGACCTATGACATGCACGGCGGTTGGGAGGCCCAGGGCCCGACCAACCACCAGGCCCCGCTGTACTCCGGCCCGAACGACCCGTCGGCCCCGGCCAAGCCGGGCAACGGCAAGTACTCGATCGACAACGCCATCAAGGCGTGGACGGTCGGCGACTCGCAGTACGGCATCCCCGGCGGCTTCCCGGCCAGCAAGATCAACATCGGTGTGCCGTTCTACTACCGCGGCTGGACCGGCGTCCAGAACAACGGCAAGAACGGTCTGTTCCAGCCCGCCGCCAGCCCGGCGACCGGCGCCGCGATGTCCGGCAACCAGCCCGGCATCCAGATGTACAAGGAGCTCACGGGCTTCGTCGACAACGCCTCCAAGACCTTCTGGGACGACGACGCCAAGGCCACGTACTTCTACGACGGCAACACCTTCTGGAGCGGTGAGGACGCCCGGTCCATCCAGGCCAAGCTCGACTACGCGCACTGCAACGGCCTCGGCGGCTCCTTCGCCTTCTCGCTGTACGACCTGGGC